>JALOTI010000208.1 GCA_025457985.1 Leptospira sp. | reverse complement strand
GTTACACTCAAATCCATCCAACTTGTATTCCTCAGTCTGGGGACTACCAATCAAAACTCACTCTCATGTCGGAATCTCTTCGAAACGATGGTCGGGTCTGGGTACCTAAGAAAAAAGGCGATTCGCGATCGCCTCATGAAATTCCTGAGGACGAAAGAGATTATTTCTTAGAAAGAAAATACCCTTCCTACGGGAACCTAGCTCCTAGGGATATATCATCTAGATCTGCAAAAGAAGCATGTGATAATGGACTTGGCGTTGGACCAATGGTTGGAGACAAACGACTTGGTGTGTATTTGGATTTTTCGGATTCCATCAAACGCCTCGGCGAAAAGGTAGTCGCTGACCGTTACGACAACCTCTTCCAAATGTATGAACGCATTACAGGTGAAAACCCTTACAAAGTACCTATGCGTATCTACCCTGCGGTTCACTATACGATGGGTGGTCTCTGGGTGGATTACAACCTGATGTCTAATATTCCAGGGCTCCACGTGTTAGGTGAAGCAAACTTCAGCGACCACGGGGCAAATAGACTCGGGGCATCCGCTCTGATGCAAGGTCTTGCGGACGGTTACTTCGTAATTCCCTACACCATTGGTGATTATTTTGCAAAAGAAGGTCCAAAAAATATCTCTACCGACCGACCAGAATTCAAAGAGGCGGAAGCACGGGTTCGAGATCTAACCAGTAAGATGCTTTCCATAAATGGAAAACGAACACCCGACGATTTCCATAGATCCCTTGGAAAAATTATGTGGGATCAGTGCGGAATGGCAAGAAATGAAAAAGGACTTAAGGATGCCCTACAAAGGATTCCAGAACTCAAAGAAGAATTCTGGAAGAATTTGAAGGTATCTGGGTCTGGAGAATCTCTAAACCAAGAATTGGAAAAAGCAGGAAGAGTTGCAGACTTCTTAGAGTTTGGTGAACTTATGTGCCTTGACGCCCTTACAAGGGAAGAGTCATGCGGAGGTCACTTCCGTGAAGAGCATCAAACTGAAGATGGTGAAGCAAAAAGAAACGATGAAAAATTTTGCCATGTTTCCGCTTGGGAATACCAAGGAGAAGGTAAAAAACCAGTCGAACATAGAGAAGCTCTCCAATATGAAAATGTCCACCTAGCAGTTAGGAGTTACAAATAATGGAAACAATGAAATTACACCTCAAAGTTTGGCGACAAAAAGACAAAAACGACAAAGGGAGAATGGTCAGTTACGAAGCTCCCAATGTAAACGAACATATGTCTTTTTTAGAAATGTTGGATGTGGTCAATGAAGACCTCATCAAAAAAGGGGATGATCCTATTGCATTTGATCATGATTGCCGCGAAGGTATTTGTGGCTCTTGTTCCATGGTGATCAATGGGGTTCCACACGGACCAGAAAAAGGAACAACGACCTGCCAACTCCACATGAGAAAATTCAAGGATGGAGATACAGTTGTAATCGAACCTTGGAGAGCTAAGGCTTTCCCAGTGGTTAAAGATTTAATGGTTGATCGATCTGCTTTTGATCGGATTATCCAAGCCGGCGGTTATATTTCTGTCAACACGGGTGGAGCACCTGATGGTAACGCACTTCCTATACCAAAGGTCGACGCAGATCTCGCAATGGATGCCGCTACATGTATTGGTTGTGGGGCTTGTGTTGCAGCTTGCAAAAATGCTTCTGCCATGTTGTTCGTATCTGCCAAAGTCTCTCACTTGGCTCTTCTCCCGCAAGGTGTGGTTGAGAAAAAAGAAAGAGTTCGCAAAATGGTGGCTGCGATGGACAAAGAAGGTTTTGGAAATTGCACAAACCAGTACGAATGTGAGGCAGCTTGTCCGAAAGAAATTTCCGTCAACTTCATCACTCGAATGAATAGAGAGTATATCGCAAGTTAAAAGGTAGAATCTTTTTTAAAAATTCGATATGGAATTGCAAAAACCTCCTTTTAAGCGAAAGGAGGTTTTTTTTGTCCTTGGGAACGAATCGTTCCCTCTCCTTACTTCCCCATATGAATCATTCATAATTCACAGATTGCTCGTTTCCTTATGTGAATCTCTTTGGGTCTAGAAGATACTTTGCTTCCTCCGAAACCAGATTCCAACGAAATGCCGTGGTTGGTGTGGAATCCAAATTCTGTTCCCCTTTTTGTAATTCGAGAATTCGCTCTAAAAAATCGGTGGAGAGTCCTCGCTTCTTTCTACCTGTAATCAGAATCTTGGTCTTTTTTTCTATGATATCATCCCAATGATTCCTTTTCCAGATAGGAACCATCTCCCAATCTCCCGATTGGACGGCCTCCCCTTTTGTGCGAAGAAGAGAATAGAGACGGAATCGCTCCATAGCTTGGAACTTCGCAGAGAGTTGGTCGGAATGACCTCCATAGCGAACGAGGAGTGTTTCTTCCAAAAGGCCGATCTCGTAACCTTTTAAAAAGATTCGGTTCCATAGGTCATAGTCTTCGCATGCTAGAAGTTCCTCGCGAAAACCTCCTACTTCTTTTAACGTATTTCTCTTTGCAAAAAAACTAGATACTGTCACCATACAAGTGTTTAGCGAATCATAAAAATAATCTTTGGCTTTTTTTTGGAACCTCGCTTGCGGCATTTGGAGATTCCCTTTTTTGTTCCAAATTTCGATGGTTTGCGAGAACGGGAGACCCGGCTCCAATTTGTGGAAAAGGATTTGTCTTTCTATCTTTTCCGGGTGCCATTCATCATCAGAATCGATAAAGGCCACCCATTCTCCCTGCGCTTGCTTCAGGCCAAGGTTTCTTGCAGAACTCACCCCTCTATTTTCAGAGCGGATCAGATGGACATCGGATACGAATCTTCCCTCATTTGAATCAAGGCGCCCGTTCTTAGTTTTGCGAGATTTCCAGTTTTCGATTTCTTTTTCTAAAAATATGAAACTCCCATCCGTGGAGCCATCGTCGATTAGTATCAGTTCCCAATTCGTATAGGTTTGATGAAAGACAGAATGAATGGCTCGCAAAACAATATGTTTACGGTTGTATGTGGGAAGGATCACGCTGACGAGAGGCCTATATTCAATCATACGTGACGGGCTTCCTTTTTTGAGATTGCCGAGACCAAATTTGGATTTGCCATAAGGAGGCCAAGGTGTTGGTATCCACCACCTTGGTGGAGGTAATAGAGAGTTTGAGCGCTTTTTCGTTCGAGTAAAAAAGGCAAGATCTTTCCACCATACATCGGTTCCAGATAGATCCCCGTTTCACGAAGGAATTTTTCGATTTTGTCTGTCCTTTGGTTCATGCGAGGTCGAAACCGACGTTCTTTTGGATCTTTGGGCTCAAAAACAAATTCCTCAGGGATGATTGCTTCTCTTAAGCCCATTGCCTTTTGGATCTCCTCTCGTTTGGAGAGCCAGGAGTCCTTTCTTTCGCCAACAGAAACGCCAAGTACGGGTATTCCTTTAGGATAAAAATAATCAAAGCAAGAGAGATAGGTTTGTCCTGAACCAATCTCTAGGAGAATTTCTGTAGATCTTTTTTTAGCATATGCACTACATTGATTTGCTACGATATGTTCTTCCAAATCCCTCCATAGGGAGCAAAGTCCTTGGTGCACTCCTATATGCATTCCAAATTCAGGAAGGAGGATATCGTCTGGATTCTTTCTCAACCATTCCATTGCCTCGGACTCTGCAGTAGATCTGGAAGAAAACAAAAATAATGTTTTTGAATGATTTTTAACGAGCGTTTGGTTGAAGCTCGATTTGGTTTTATCTTTTGTATAGGCAAACACAAACATAGGTTTCTTTTTTAGGTAAAAAAGATAAGTAAATGCCGCAAGATAATTGCTATGGAGATTCCCCCATAGGATGATACGTTTTGTGTCAGCTTTGAGTGAGAGCTCAGGTTCTAAAGACTCATAGAGTCCAAAAAATTTCCGCCACTTGGTACCAAGTCCCCAAGGCAAAAGGTCATCCCGGATTACAAATAAATTTTCAGAAACCTCAGTTAGGCGAAACTTTAAATCCTTTGGATCTCTAATCACCTGTTTTGAGAATCGACAAAAAGGCCTCTTGAGGAATTTCCACGTTGCCAATTTGTTTCATTCGTTTTTTTCCTTCTTTTTGTTTTTCCAAGAGTTTTTTCTTCCTAGAGATATCACCACCATAACACTTTGCAGTTACATTCTTTCGGAGTGCGGAAATACTTTCGCGGGCAACCACTTTGGATCCAATGGCCGCTTGCAAGGGAATCATAAATTGGTGTCTAGGTATTAGGTCTTTTAGTTTTTCAATAATCACTCGGCCACGGTCTTCTGCCTTTGATTTGTGAACGATCGAGGAAAGCGCATCCACCGGCTCTGCATTCACCAAAATATCCATCTTCACCAATTTGGACTCACGATAACCAATCTCTTCATAGTCAAGAGACGCATAACCCTTGGTATAAGATTTTAATTTATCATAAAATTCGAAGATAAGTTCCGCGAGCGGAAGTTCATAGGTAAGCTGGATTTTGTCTTTAGAAAGGTAAACAGTATCCATATGAATTCCCCGTTTTTCAATTACAAGGGACATGATGTTTCCCACATACGTCTCGGGAGAGATGATGGTTGCCTTCACATACGGTTCTTCCGATTTGCCAATGAGAATTGGTTCCGGCCATTTGGAAGGGTTGTCCACCTCTAACACTTCATCTTTTGTCGTTGTTATGCGAAATTTAACGGATGGTGCTGTCGTGATGAGAGCTAAATTGAATTCCCGCTCCAATCTTTCTTGGACAATTTCCATATGAAGGAGACCTAGGTAACCTACCCGAAACCCGAAGCCAAGTGCGGCTGAATTTTCCCTTTCAAAAGTAAGTGCCGAGTCATTTAACTTTAGTTTTTCAATGG
>JALOTI010000207.1 GCA_025457985.1 Leptospira sp. | reverse complement strand
GGTTTGCAGGTTCCGAACAACTCTGACTCCCGGCCAATTTCTTACCATTCGGACTCTTGGTCTTGCGATCAACCTTCAAAATAGCTCAAGCCGCTTTAGTGTTTCTTCACCTTCCAACTCACTTTTGATTCCTTAGAGAAAACTTTCTTGCAATTGCGACAAAATTGTGTATTTTTTCACGGGGTTTCGCGTCTTTTTCTTGCCAAATTTTAGATTTTTTCTAAAATTTTTGGCGGGAACGCTGTTCCCAACATACAAATACAAAGGGGGAAGTCCCCCAAACAAACGGAGGATGATGAAAAAATGAACCAACCTAAATATTGGTCAAAATTCGCGGTCGCGGCACTAGTTCTGGTGTCCGTTGTAGCATGTGGTAAATCGAGACAGGTGAAAATTGCTGATTCAAATGTGGAGAGATCACTAACTCCTGCAAAACTTCCTGCAGATATCGAAAAATTGTGGAAGAACCGACAAAACGAGGAAGACCTTAAGGCAGCACTTGCAGGTCTTGAAAAATTCGCAAACGAAAACCCTCAGTTTTCTGATGTAAAAGTATTATTATGCCGTGGAAATTATCTAATGGGTGATGGTCACCTTTGGTTAAAGCTCACTGGTGATGCTGATGCCGATGCAAAAGTCAAAGCAGAATCAACTGCATACTATGACGCAGCTGTTAGCTGGTGTGAAGCAGCTCTTGCCCTCAATCCAAAATTCAGAGACAAAGTAGTAAAAGAAGGCATCGAAGTTGAAAAAGCTTTAGATACACTTGGACCAGAAGACATTGATGCTCTCTACTGGAGATATGCATCTCTTGGTAAGTGGTCTCGCCTAGCAGGGTTTACAACTCTACTCGCGAACAGAAGTAAATTTACTGCTATGGTTAATAGAGTAAAAGAACTCGAAAAACAAATGGGCAAAGAGTATTTCTACGCAGCTACTCTCCGATACGATGCAGCAAGTAACGCACTTTCTCCTACAGGAGACAAAAAACTAGCTGACAAACTTTTTGAAGAAGCAATTAAAAAACACCCTAACTACTTTGCAGTTCGTGTATTGTATGCAGAAAGCAGACTCAAAGGTGATGAAGAAAAATTCAAAGCACAGTTGAATTATGTTCTTAAAGGAAACCCAAAATCTCTTCCAGAAATTGAAGCAGACCAAATCGTAGAACAAAGAAAAGCTAAAAAGTTACTCGACGAGTTATAAGATACTAGGAGAGAATCATGTTTCTGAAACAACTAAAGTATTTAGTTTGTGCTTCAGTCGCCCTCACAATCAGTGGGGGTTTGTCTGCACAAACCACAGTTAAACTGGCGACAGTCGCACCCGATGGTTCTCCATGGGCAAACGAACTTTCTAAAATCAAAAAGAAGATTGAAACCGAATCCCAAGGACAAATCAAAATTCGTCTTTACCCTGGTGGACAAATGGGTGGGGAAAATGAGATTCTCCAACAGGTAATTCGTGGAAAACTGCAAGGAGCAGGTCTCACAGCCGGAGCTCTAGCAAATACAATCAAAGAGTTAAATGTATTGGAGATCCCTTATCTCTTTAACTCCTATGCACAAGCAGATTGTGTTTTAGATGAACACGTGATCGATGACTATCGTAAGTTATTCGAATCTAAAGGTTTAGTTTTTGTTACTTGGGCAGAAAATGGATATCGATCGATTGGAACTAAATCCAATCCAATCAAAACTCCAGCGGACCTCAAAGGAATCAAAATCAGAATCCAAGAATCTCCAGTTCATATTGCCTATTGGAAACAATTGGGTGTGAGCGGTATTCCGATTGCAATTCCAGAAGTTCTTCCTTCCCTCCAAACTGGGGTGGTAGAAGGTTTTGATAACACTCCTCTTTTCACTTTGGCAGCAGAGTGGCAAACAGCTATCAAACACTTTACTCTCACGAGACATATCTACCAACCGGCAGCGATCGTTTATTCCAAAAAGTTTTGGGATACACTAAACGAAGACCAGAAGAAAATTCTTATGGGTGAAGGAAACAAACTAGCTCCAGGTGCGAGAACAGCTGTTCGATCCATCGAGAAAAATATGATTGCAACCCTTAAAAAAGCGGATGTAAACGTATACGAGCCTTCGGCTAGCGACCTTGCAGGTTTTAAATCCGCTGCTGCTACTGTTTCCACACAAGTAGTCGGATCTATTGGCGGACAAGCGAAAGCAATTTTTGATAAAATTCAAAAAGCAAAAGCAGCTTGCGGCGGTTAAAGGAAGGACAATAATAAATGAAATTCGTCGAACGAATATTAAATACACTTAGTTTCGGCGAGAAATGGGCGGGGGGAATTTGTTTCCTCCTTCTCACTCTTCTCATGATTGCCGATGTGACCAAACGCGAAGTCATAGACAATGTCTTTGGCTGGATTGCTTCCTTGACAGAAGCTTACCCGAATACAGCTATGGCTAGCATACTTGGAGATTGGAGTGTTTATCTCTCTGAATCGATCCACTCGGGAATCACTGGATTTTCAGAATGGCTTGGTCTTGGTGGAATCATCTGGGCGCAAAAGCTATCTTTATACTTTATGCTTTGGGGTGGCTTATTCGGATCTGCTCTCGCCAGTGCAAAAGGATCACACCTCCGTCCCGAAATAGCAGATAAGGTTCTCCCTAAAAAGATCCTACCCATTGTTAAGGTTTTGGAACAATGGATCATTGCTGCCTTCTTTCTATTTTTAACCTATCTATCAATCATTTATGTGATCGAAAGTTTTGGCCTAGACGAGGTGAATCCGGTAACGGGAATTTATCTCTGGAAGGTTCAGCTTATCTTTCCATACATATTTTTTTCGATGGGATTCCGCCATCTGATGTATGGTATTTTTCCTGCGTTGATTCCGTCTGACTTGAATGAGGCGACGGAAGCTTTAGAAGCCGCAGAGAATGAAAATTGGGACCTCTCCGATACAGAAATCAGGGGGAATAAATAATGGGTTCTTGGGGAATTTTACTTTTAATTCTGGCGCTCCTTTTACTCCGCCAGCCGCTCATTGTACTTATGGGTGCGATCACAGTATATTGTTATTACTTTTTGCCCGACCCACCGCTTGAGTCCTTTGTGGAATTGAACAGTGTCATTGGTGATTTGTTTTTTGCTGGAGATAAAGAGATCCTTCTTGCGATTCCACTTTTTATCATTGCTGGAAATTTAATGACTCACGGAAGTATTGCTCGAAGACTGATACGTATTGCACAAGCAATGACGGCTCCGATTCCTGCAGGACTTGCTATAGCTGGGGTGTTCTCTTGCGGTATTTTTGCTGCGATCTCTGGATCCTCGCCAGTTACGCTTATTGCCATTGGTGGGCTCATGTATCCTTCTCTTACCAAAGCAGGATACCCTACTCAGTTTTCCATGGGACTTTTGGCATCAGGTGGAACTCTAGGTATCATCATACCTCCAAGCATTCCTATGATTGTTTACGCCATCATGGTTGGGGTTTCTGTTACGGATCTCTTTATCGCAGGGATTGGTCCAGGAATCTTACTTATGAGTTTACTGATGATCTACTCAGTTTTCCGCGCAGGAAATGTGGGTCGTGGGAAATGGGACCTGCAAGAAATTAAAGTGGCTTGGAAGGAAGGTGTCCTTGCGCTTATGATGCCTGTCGTCATCCTTGGAGGTATCTACTCTGGATTTTTTACAGCTACGGAGTCAGCCGCAATTGCTGTATTCTATGCAATCCTCGTAGAAGTATTCATCCACAAAGAGCTCAGCTTTCCAAAAATTCCAAAGATTATGGCAGAGTCTGCTGAGATGTTAGGAATTCTTTTCCTCATTTTGATTTTAGCAGTGAGTTTGAATAAATTCATGATCGAAAATGAAATTCCCCAAACTCTTGTAGAAAAGATGAAGGAATTGATCTCGAGTCCTGTAACATTCCTAATAGGAGTCAACATTCTACTTTTGATTGTAGGGATGTTTATGGACATCATGAGTGCGATTTTGGTTTTAGCACCACTCCTCGCTCCCATGGCAATCAATTATGGAATCAACCCAGTCCACTTCGGAATTATCATGATTGTGAACTTGGAAATTGGATATCTAACACCACCTGTTGGTGTGAACCTATTTGTTGCTTCTGGAATTTTCAAACAGCCATTAGGAAAGGTTATTCAGTCAGTGGCCCCGATCGTAGGGCTCTTTCTGATTGGATTAATTCTCATCAGTTGGATTCCAGAGATCTCATTAGGTCTGATTGGTTCTGAGACACCAAGTCCATAAGGTTTGAAACTATAGAAGAGTTGAGTAAGTAAAACTTTACTTTTTTTGAATCAAAAACCCATCTTCGGATGGGTTTTTTTATGCATCATACCATACCTTAAGTCTTTGTATGGAATCCTTGATATCTGGGATCCAAATGCTCTCGGGATTGTTTTCTAATATCTTTAGATAGGTTATCACTATTGGTTCTAATGCTTTTCTAAGTTTTACAAGATCCTGGTTTTCCGAATCAGAAAGTTGAATAGGTAAATTTGTACGACTTTCATAATATTCTAATATAACTTCTGTTTCTTTTTGTTTATTTTCTTTATAGAGTTGAAAAACTTTATCTTTTGAGTGATTTCCTTGTCCGGCGTGAATTTCATTCAATTCATCATGCTCGGAAAGATGATTTTTAAGGACTTCGTAATGGCGGTTTAATTCTAAAAAAAGGATATCACTGGTGTATTCGCCTGTATCAGGATGGAATTTTTTTGCAAGTTTGTGATAGAGTTCTTTTACTTCTGCTAAATCAAAAGGTTCGGAAATTCCGAAAAAGGCCTTAGCTTCATCTAACAGTAGTTTTTGACCCATGAAAGTCCAGAGTTCTGTAAAAAATGATTTTTTAATTTTCTTTTTACTCGAAACTCCCAA
>JALOTI010000206.1 GCA_025457985.1 Leptospira sp. | reverse complement strand
AAGTCGTTGCGGAGCTCGCGAGTCTGGGCAGGAAGCCCAGTCGAGCAGGAGCTGGGAAAACATGGAGCCCTGTTGAGAGAAGCCTTACGTCGGAAGATGTGAGGCTTTTTTTATGCCCAAGGGACTGCAAAATCAGTTTGATTTCATCGAATGCCTATAGTAAGTTAAGTTAGGTATTTTTTCGAATGGCATTTCAAAAGCTAGAAGATGGGTATATTGAGAAAAACAAACTTTTGACTCTTAACGATCGGCTAGAGTTCTTAGAGGAATACCGTTTGCTTTTGCCCGAATCAGTTTTTTTACAAAAGCAAAAACAATATTTGAAAGATTGGGAATCCACATCGGGAACTTAAAGTAACCCAAGTTTCATTACAGATATAATTTTAATCCTTATGTTCTTAAAAAAAATCCAAGATAAACTCTCAAAAGAAGGAATTCCTTTTGCTATTGTTGGTGGTTATGCAGTGGCGATCCATGGAGTTGTTAGGGGAACTTTTGACTTGGATGTGATAACAGAAATTAGTGAAGAAAATTTTCTACAAATAGAATCGATCCTTGGATCCATTGGATTAAAATCCATCCTGCCAATTTCTGCGACGGAAATTTTCAGAAATTTAGAATTGTATCAAAGAGAAAAGAATCTCATTGCTTGGAATTTTGTAAATCCAGAGAGACAAAGAGAAAGTTTAGACATCATCCTTACAGAAGACATTCGCAATTGTAAAATTGAACAAGCGAAAACCGATTTCGGATCTTTGCCCGTAATTAGTTTGGAAGATTTAATACGAATGAAATCAAAAACAAACAGAGCCCAGGATATTGAAGATGTGAAGGCACTACGGAAGTTAAAGTAAATACATCCGCAAATACGGAAAACTGTCGGAAATATCAAATTAATCTTGTCCGCCTTAAATTCGATTTAATAGTCCATTGGCAACTACTCCAATTCTCAATACACTATATGTATGTTTTTTAGACCCCAACCCCGCATACGTTTCATTTACCATTTATCTTAAAGGAAGCATCTGCTCTCGTTTGGCGGAGTAGTAAGAGGCCTCAATCTATGAAGTCGACTTAAATATAAATCTTTATTTTTGAGCGTCCACGGATGGACGCGGTAGCGAATTCTGACCTGGAGGGGAAGATGAGCGAAAAATAAAGATTTATATTTAAGTCGATAACTTCGATGTTCAGCTGGGAGGAGCACAGAGCAGCTGCTTCCTGATTCCACCGATGGACGCGACTGCGAATTCCGACCTGGATGGGAGGATGAGCGGAAAATGAAGATTAATGACGAATGAAATTTGAACCAATCAGCCGAGCACGTGTTCTGTTGAAATAAAAATCTTTAATTCACGCAGAGAGGAAAGTCGAATTTAACACCAAACTCTTGGTCTTTGGTAAATGCGTCCTGTTTTAAAGTGGTGGACCAACGCAGGGAGGTCTTATCCCAATTCTTTTCCGCTGGAGACGAAAAATTTCTGTATACATCCCAAAACGTTAACAACAGGAAAAAACTTAAACTCAGTTGCCTTCGATTTTCATATTGTTCCTTTCGTATAGTGTTTCCTGTGAATGGATCTATGGTATCTTCCTGCAACTCAGAAAATATATTCAATCGTACAAGACCACCAATAGGAGTGATATTTTCATTTGCCTGTCGGTTTACTGTGTTCCAAAGAAGCAAATTTTCTCTTAGGTCTCGATTTTCTTTTGGATCTTGTGCGTATCTTAAATACAAAACTAAAAAAAACATCTTTCCGGAAATAAATCCTACTCCTTCAACAAGCTCTCCGCGCGATAGGGAATGAGAGTAAAAAGGCAAGAAGGAATAATAGGGTGAGGAAGTTGCCCAAGTAAGAGGAGGAGGTGTTTGAACTTGAGGAGCTGGTCTTTCGTTTTCCAGGTTTGTTGTTTCTCTGGGAGGTAACTCTTCTTCCTTTGAAAGCTTTTCTTTTTTCGGAAATCGAACAGGTCCCGGTTCAATGGAATCGATTTCAGATTTGGCAATGGATTCCTTATTCCCCTCGGGGTGAATTACCTGAACTTGATTTCCTTCTAAGTAGGTCTTTACATTTGTTATGCGTTTCCCAGATTTTAAGAGAATGGTATCTGCAAAAATTTCCGTAGAAGAAGACATCAATAGGAGAAAAAACAAAATGTTGCGGGTCATTATTTAAAAGTGAATCTTTTTGACTTCGGACTGTGAGTAGGTTAGGATTTTTCCTTTTCTTTCCAAAATGTAAGTGTCTTCATCTTGCCAAATCCGATCGACTAGGATTTCCTCGCCGGTTTGCAAAATGACTTTGTTACCGATAACTTCTTGAATTTTATTTGGATAGATTCGTTTCCAATCGATATTTGGATTTTGCTTTGGATCTTCGGAAAGATCATCAATAAGCTTTTTGAGAATCCGACCTTTCTCAAGCGAAATCTTTTCCGGCTTTCGAACTCCCGAAGGGGAAATCTCAAAGCCAGTGCCTGAGGGAACGGGAACTTTGCTCATTTCATTCGAAGTACTCTCTGCATATTGGTACAGTACTTTGCCCTCAGGAACAAAAACTCGGACTGATGTATCCTTCTCAACATAAACTGAGGTACCAAGGAACAATAACTTTTCTTTTGCGCCAACTTTAACAGTAAAGTTCTCACTGGGGTGGTTTTGGATTGTTTTAAAAAAATGTTTACCTTGGATGAGTTCCGTTTCCCAATTCCCGGTTTCAAAAGAAAGATAAGCGATTGAATTGGGAAAGATTCTATACCTTTGGATTCGAAGATTCTTCATCTCCAGATCACAAAACGTCCGTTTTCCAGTTTGAATCGAATAAGAAGAATTTGATAAAATTTTCAATGTGCAGTTTCCAAAACTTCGTACTATCGAAACGTCGACTTTTGCTTCAGACGTAATATTCGATCGATTCTCTTCCGAAGATGGTTTGTGAACTACCTTGAGTACTAATAAAAATATGGCGGCTGCAGCCAGGGCAGGAATGCTAATCTTCCAAATCGAAGTTTTCTTTCGATTGTAAGAGGATATCATAAGACTTTCCGTTCTAGATAGGCTTATAAACTCCGATTCCAATTGTGCGGAGGATCGTATCAAATCCGTTAAATGTAATTCTTCTTTCTCGTCTAGATCTCCCAAAAAGTAAGCAGCACAAAACTCTGAAAACTCAGATATATTTTCTTCATAATAAGTTTTAGATTTTAGGAAAGGAAACTCGCTCATAGATTCCTCAACAACCGATATTTTAAATCTTCCAGAACTTTTGCATATCGCCTAGATATGGTTCTACGATTTACGCCCAAAGAATTTGCAATTTGGTCGAGAGTTTTCTTTTCATAAATCTTCAATCGGATAATGCTTTTTTCAGGTTCTTTTAATCCTTTGATAAATTTCTGAACTGCTTGAATGGTTTCTTCTGGATCCTCGAATTCTCGTGACGGAGACACAGGCTCGATCGTTTCATCGAAAGAGATGATTCTCGGTGCTCTTTTTTCCTTTCGTTTTCGATCTATAAATTGATTCCGTAATATAGCCTTCGCCCAAGGGAGTAAACTTCCTTTGGCCTCGGAATACTGAGAAAAGGACTTTAGAATACTTTCATACGTATCTTGCAAAAGGTCCTCCGCCTCATTTTTATCGAGCGTCAAATGAAGTGCATATAAATACAAACGGTCTTTATGATCCGCAATCCAAGTTTGGATTTCTAATTCCCCCATATGCTATGAACATGATTGATAGAACATAAGGGGGTAGGCAAGCAATTCTCAAATACTGCTTGTGCAAGTCTTCAAAGTAATGGTTCCCGAAGCTGAGCCAGACGCTCCCGAATAGGAATAACTTGCGGAACCATCTGCGAAGGTTACAATACCTGAGGCTGTCCTTGAGCCTGAAACAGTAATTGTAGCCGTACCACTGGAAGGTCTACAGTCTACAGCACTCCATACAACATTGTTAAAAGTAACAAGCGTTTCAAAGTTTAAAAGATTGTGTTGGATTTTGATTTGTCCATTCACTGTCCGAACACGGTTGATTCCTGATCCTGATAAGGCATGGGTCAGTGGCGTTGGGGTTGTAATTGAATGGTCAAAGATGGCATTCCCTCGTACATTCGCTGCACTACGCTGTTCGGAAAGTTCGACAGTGTATGAGCTCGAACTTCCTGTTACGGCAGTCCACTCAGCACTTGCTGAAATTTTTTGTGTTCCACCCGTGATCGTAGCTCTTGTTCCTCGGATTTGGATATTAAAACCACGAACTCGGTCTACAAGTGTTCGATCCAATGCGGTGTTTAAGGTAGTGCCTACTTGAATGTATGGACTCGCTGTATTCAAATTATTCCAATATGATTCTCGTTTTCCATTGATAATAAATCGACTTGTTGGGAATAGCGCGCAGTTGGAAAATTCTCTAACTCCGAATACAGTAGTAGGCCCCGTTCCTGTAAATGGAGTGGAAGTAGCTTCCCAAGTTCGGGATATAGAACCTCCCCCCAAACAGTTGTAATTTGCAGAGAATGTTGCAGCCATCAGTTCCGAAGAGAACGTGAAGTTCTTCCATGTATCGAAAAAACCTTTCGATTCCGTTTCCTCGATTTTTGGTGAGAAGCCTGCAAGCGTAAGACCATCCGAAGTAATGGACTCCATAGTTTGCGTTGCCGAATCTAAACTCTGTTCTAAGCTGGTCGCAACAGGGTCTGTATCTGCCCCGGATTGTGAAATGAGCAATAGTCCAACCAACCGATCATTATTTTCAGATTTCTTTTCGTCCCCCCTACGGCAGGCCAAAGCCAACAGAAGAGAAACCAATATTAAGGTTCTAGACAAGATCATATAATTCTCCTTTCCTTCGCTTACAAATACGTTCCGAAGATAAAAGAGGGACAGTTTCC
>JALOTI010000205.1 GCA_025457985.1 Leptospira sp. | reverse complement strand
AGGGTGCCGAAGTCAGAAACTTCTTGCAGGGCAGCTTGGCTCTGGAAGGGGGCCCCTTTCGCTGGTTGCACGACACACAATTGTTGACCATCCTCTGTTGTATACGACCGGTAGTTCTAAAATAAAGTAAAGATAAGCCATATACAGCGCATAAATACCGTAAATAAAACCAAAGATTGCGATGATAAAGCCCAATGCCAGGCTGAATCGGAGTGGTACGGGTGAAAATGCAATGGCTGCATTCAGCGCGAGTTTCAGCATTTTGCGTAGAGGGTATTTAGTTTCTCCAGCTACCCGTGGGTCGCGGTTGTAATGGACTGGTGTTTGGGGGAAACCAATCCAGGCATTCATACCCCTGAGGAATCTATGGTTTTCTCTCATGGAACCGATCACATCCATACACGTTCGAGATATAAGGCGAAAATCGCCCGAGTCCAAAGGTAAATCCTTATGAACCAAAAACTTCATGACTCGGTAGAAAGCCCAAGCCGTCCATTTTTTGAACCAAGATTCGCCTGCCCGTTCCAGACGTTGTCCATAAACGATCTCATAGCCTTCTCGGTATTTTGCGAGCATATCCACGATTACTTCAGGTGGATCTTGTAAATCAGCATCCATAATGACACAAACATCGCCTTTTGCATGATCCATACCTGCAGTAACAGCAATTTGATGGCCAAAATTACGAGCAAGACTGACAATCTTAATCGTGGAATCTTGCCTTGCCCAATCAACAAGAAGATTGATGGTCTGGTCTGAACTTCCATCATTAACTAAAATGATTTCAGTTGAGACTCCGATCGAAGTCTGAAATGACTTCAAACGATTTTTTAGATGTTGGATAACAGCTTCCTCGTTATAACAAGGAATTACTATTGATAGTAATTTAGGATTGGGTCTTGGTGAAAGATAGTAGTTCATCATAAAGGTCGGTATAAAGATCCTTGCTGATTGAGATTTGTGTGTTTTTCTAAAAATGGAATCAGTATTGCAGAAAGATAAGAAAGACTTTTCTCATTATCCCGAAGAAGGATTAGAAAACTAGTTTCTAGTTGTATCATCAAATGCCTTCCTGTAAATTCTAAAGGGATCTGCCTCTTGCAAAAAATACAAATAAAGCGGCTCCCAATCATTTAAAAGACCTTTTCTTTTTTGGTAATGTATCAGACGATAAAAACAAAATGCAGAATGTCTTTTGAAATTGAAACAAGACGTAAGTATTTCTCCTTCTTTATCTGTTCCTTCTGATAGAGCTAATTCTTGAAAGTAATATTTATCACCAAAAAATTGATATTTGAGATTAGAAGGAGTTGGTATGTTTAGATGATTATTGGAATCTTTTAATTCAAAATGGTGAAAATTTGATTCTATAATTTTTGTCTTATACATAAAAGACGTTTCTTCTACCACTGTCCATCTCACGAGAAGTAAAAAAAATAAGGATACAAGTAAATACTTCGTAGTTGTTAGAATCCTTTCCCTACTACCAAGGCTGATCCTTTTTATGAGTGCGCTTTCTGTTTTAGGTAAATAGGATAGTAATCCAGCCAACAAAATCGCATTCGAAAGCTCTAATGAATTAAAATCTAGCAACTCATGCAAAAACCACACTAAAAGTAAAACCATAAATGCCTTACCTGTTAGCTGAAGTCTTTTCCAAGACAAAAACATCTGATACAGTAGGAAAATAAAAAGAATTAGGAATATTGAGGCACCGATCAGACCAAAAGAGCTAAAGATTTGAAAGTATAGATTGTGAGCTAATGGATGGGAATTGAAATGGTCTAAATAAAATTGAATGGTTTCAAAGGTTTCTTTAGGTAAAGATTCCAATCCAGTAAAGAGAAGTGATTCTTCAGGAAATAATCCGAAACCAAAAACTGGTGCGTTTTGAAATGTTGCGATTGTATGTAGCTTCCATATATTCAAACGGACGAGAGTTGAATCGAGATTGGAAAACGACTTTCCGATTTTGGAAAAGAGATACACTAAAAGCAAAAGAACAAAAAAACTAAAACCAAATATCTTAAATTTATGTTTATTCTGTATTAAAAAAATAACAATTAAACAGAAGGCTAGAACTACTGAAACCATCGAAGCCCGCGATCCAGTAATTAAAATCAAAGTTAAACCACAAACCATCAAAAAAAGTAAATATAACCTTTCTAATTTATTTGGCTTTGAGATAAAATAGACAAAACCAATAATAAAAATCAGAAGTGAATTAGAACCGATGATATTAATCGGAATTCGAAATAAAGCTTCATGCATTTTGAAAATTTGAAAATTAGGATTTTTACTGAACAAAATAATCAGCATAAGAACAAAAAAGAAGTATAAAAAAGTATAATAATGAAACCATTTCTTTTTCTGACTTTCATCCAAAGCCCGAATGTTGTGAAAGAAAAGTACTGCCAAAAGGATGGTGCTTGCCCGCTTTAGGGCAAAGTCCGAATCCCATTCAGTTACCATTAATATAAATGAAGTAATAAATAGGAAACTTGTTGTCCAGCTTTGAAAGAGTTCCTCTAAATCATCTTTTCTAGTCAGGAAAAAAAGTCCAAGTCCTAAAATAAGAAAGGGATAAGGGT
The DNA here is from genome assembly GCA_025457985.1 of Leptospira sp. Classification (GTDB taxonomy): domain Bacteria; phylum Spirochaetota; class Leptospiria; order Leptospirales; family Leptospiraceae; genus Leptospira_A. The sequence goes on along the minus strand of JALOTI010000205.1, from coordinate 2,308 downwards.
GATAGAAGGATAGTGCAAAACAAGGAATCACTGAGATCAATATCCCGATTCTAAGGAATTCAGAATCTGCCAAACGAACCCGAAGGCTAGTTAATGCAACCAACCAAAACGCACATACAATTTTTAAAGAAAGTTTCTGAGGAAAAACTTGTAATGGATCATATTCTGCCCATCTCAAAAACACAAGTAAGGTAAGAAATATACAAAAAAGATAGTCTAGATGAAACTCAAATCTTCGAACTTTAAAATATTGGTATAATATAAAAAGCAGATATATCGAAACTCCCAAAATGAGAAGCTCTGTTCTTAATACCTTCTGACCAGTTTTGGAGAAAAAAAGCCCGAAGAAAATAACAAATGATAGAAAGCTCTGGATTGGCAGAGTTCTAAGAAATTTTAGAGCCAATTTCCACCTTTTGGAATATATCTCTCAGGAATCTCTCTACTGAAAAATTTATCTTTTTTTGCAAACATATTGAAATGGAATATATGACGAATTGCAGCAATTCCATCCTTCCATGTGATTTTTTTTCCTTCCAAATAATTTCTTGGGTAATAGGATATTGGATATTCCTGTACTCTTACTTTGAGTCTTGCTATCTTTGCGGTGATCTCTGGCTCAAATCCAAATCGTTTCGATTCTAAATTGATATTTTTAATGATCTCGGCTCGAAACAATTTGTAACAAGTTTCCATATCAGTTAGATACAATCCCGATAAAAAATTGGAAAGGATTGTTAATATTCGATTTACCAAGTAATGAAATGTTCTATGGACCTGCCTGCCATCTTTTTTAAATCGAGATCCGAACACAACGTCCGCTTTACCTTTCATTAAAGGCTCGACTAACATCGGTAACTCGTCCATATCGTATTCAAAGTCGGCGTCTTGGATGGCAATAAAATCACCACTTGCCTCCGAAATACCTCTGTGCAAAGCAGCACCTTTGCCCTGGTTTTTTTCCTGGACGAGAATTTGGTGTTTGGATTTGAAACGGAATGTTTTGAGAATGGATAGGGAATTGTCTTTGGAGGCATCGTCAATAAAAACGAGCTCCTTAGAGGTCGGGAGAACTAGGGCATCGATTTTTTCTAAAAATTCGTGTAGGTGCCCGGATTCGTTATAGATGGGGATAATGAGAGAAGTGGTTTGAGTTTTGGATGCTTTTTTTGCTATCTTTGGAATGGCCATATCTAGGTTTCTAAATTGGCCGAGTCCCTTTTCGCAGTCAACGGATAAACAGTCTAGATTTAGTTTTGGCTCCTCTTTGTTCGGTATTTTAAAAGACCCATAAATCCATGAAGGAGGGTTAGAAAAAAAGCAGATACCAAACCTAGCTTTTCTCTGTTTCGAAGCATTCTAAAATGGGCTAACATAACTTTCTTTTTATTGGAAGTAGCTGCCCCTCGACGAACTCGGTAGCTCGCCAAAATTTTGGAGTTACCATAGGCGAATTTTGAGTCCTTCAGAATATCCAGCCAAAGAGCGTAATCATCTCGTAAACTTTTTAATGAAGGGTCAAAGTACTTTTTACCAACCGTCGGAACATGATACATTGCTGTTAAGAGACCTACTCTGTTATAGAGTAAAATGTCCCGGTAGCTGTATTTTTTTTCCGCAACCAAAAAAGGCTCACAAAATTCTGTGCCTTCTTCATCGATGATTCGGTACGAAGCAAAGGAAAAAGGAGAATTGAATTTTTGCATATGAGCTACCATGGAAGACAAAAATTCAGAATCCCATAAATCGTCAGAATCTAAAAATGCAATATACTCGCCGTTAGCGTTTCTGATACCGGTATTTCTTGTATCCGCAGAACCAGAGTTAGATTCCTTTTGGATAAATCGAATGCGTTTGTCTTTCTTTTCAAATGCTTTCGCGATCTCTGGGCTGTTGTCCTTGGAACAATCATCCACAAGAAGGAGTTCCCAGTCCGTAAAACTTTGACAAAACAAGGAATGAACAGCCGCTTCCAAATAGGACGAGGCATTGTAAGAAGGCATAATAACGGAAACTTTTGGCATTATAAAAGTAACAGGATAATAGATTTAAATTTTGAGATCCGACCTGTATTTGCAACGATTTTCGAAGGCAAAGAATTTCCTATTTTATTTTGTCTGCTCTGCCAAAAATCTATTGGCTATATCCATCGCTTCTTCAATGATATGGTGCATATCTAAGTATCGATATGTAGCGAGTCGGCCCAAGAAGGTTACATTCGATAATTTCACCACTTCGGTCTCATATTTTTTCAGTTTCTCCATATCCTCCTCTAATCTTTTCGGATAGAAGGGTATGTCACCGGATT
>JALOTI010000003.1 GCA_025457985.1 Leptospira sp. | reverse complement strand
AATAACTGAAGCCAGGAATTTAGATTGAAGCGTTTCGTGCAATTAATCTGCATGCGTCAGCTGCAAGTCTTGAGTAGATTTGGAATGCTTAGGTTGTTGAACATTGGAAAAAAATAAGAAAGAAATAACTTCACTTATTGCTCCCGTGGTTTCTTTCTACATCGACGCAGGTACGTGAGAGGCTGCGTCCAGAGCTGCCAAGACGGCGACGGATGCAACGGAGCGGACAACCATCCACGCTCCTCGTGGCTTCTAATGCTACTCGCGACAGCATGCCTCTTCTGTCTCCCGGCGTCCTTCATAACCTCGTCCACCGTCAGGGCAGCAGACCCAACAACACTAAGGAGCCCTAATTACGCGTGCAAACCACCGCACGCCGGCCGTAACGTCTTAAAATCCTCGGGAAATGGTGCGATGGCACGACCAGAGGCAACAGCACCAGGGAGCTGTAAAAATTCCGGTGATGACGAGAAACCGTCGAGAGATGAGGTGGTTCGTTTCCGGTCACCTGTAGCTCATGCTGCTGTAAAAATGGCGCGAGATTTACAAGACGAGCAGATCAACACGGGAGTGAACAGCACCATCAGCAGAGTTTACAATTCCTCCAGGATAAAGACACGTTCATGTCCATCTTGTGTCCAGGCACAGTGGAAATTACGACCAATTTTAGGCACGGAAAACGGAGATGACTAATTTCAGTATTCTCATCCCACGTCGAATAAGTATATGCACTAAACTGCAGAACCTGATTTCATGGCGTTAGTATGAATGATGAAAACAAACAACTTTGACTCGATCTTGCATACCGGTTGTCTCGTTTATACTAGGAATTATATTGAGGAATAACAAACCAACAGAAGATTTCATTGAATGTTTGACTTGAAATATGATACTGTTCAAAGAAATATATTGATGCGAGATATTGGAAATATAAGACGGTTTACTTTCAATTCGTATCATTCACTCGACCACAGGCCAGTTAATGTGTCTATATGGAGGGCGACATTTTTTTCCTTTTGCTGGATGGCGACTGGCAAATTGTGCCTTTCCATAAATCTACAGCCTTGAAATAAGTGAGACCGGCTCGTGCCTCGGGGACCCCTGCGTTCCGTGTGAGAGCGTATAAGTGTATAACTAGGCCTAGCTGCGACAAGGGTGAATGAAATGGATGAGCACGTTTCCGAGCACACGTTGGGTAATTCATGACATCTGAGTTCATATCTCTTTTCTTTCTTTTATTTGCTTTTCGTCCGATCCGATCAACTAAACGCTTGCAGCTTGGTCAAACAAACCAGCTGTTAATAGAAAAGAAACCTATAGCGAGGCCTAGATTCTTCGATTTGAGCGCCGGTCTCAGTTCAAGCAGAAATATGAAAATGAAGATTGACAGAATGAGTATAGTCCTTTTGGTTTAGAAATCCGTCACCATTGCTATCCTCTGTGACAGCAATCAGAATCATCTTTTTTTCGATCGTGAGAACCTCTTCTTTGGGTTCGTCAATATTATTGGATGTGATTTTTTTTGTAAATTCTCCAGGAAAAAAATCCCAAACATAAATATCTCGAGGAAACAATTTTTTTACTGACCCAGACTTTAGATTCACAAAATAAATATTCCTCGCATGAGAAATATAGCCATCAGGCCCAATTCCGCCTGGCTCTGTGACTAAGCCTAGAGGATAAACGAAAAATTGTTTCCAATATACTTTACCGTTACCATCTTCCAAATCTAAAGTATCAGAGGACAAGGGTTGTTTATCCTTTTCAGAAGAGTCTGTTGATTCAACAGTCACTTCATAACCCTCGTAAAATCGCATACTTTTTGTTAGGCTAAACGTAAGTACGGCCAATATCAATAGAAAAAACAAAAAAACGCCGATTCTTATTTTTTCCATTCTATGATCATTCTCACCTAATTTCTATTTCCAAAGCCAGAATTATTATCTTCGGATTTTATTTTGATTTATTATACTCGGAGATAGCCGAGAAAACTTCATCTAACTCAGAATCTGTCATATAGGCAAATAGCGGAAAGTTTAAAACTGATTTTGAGATCCTTCGAGCTTCAAACTTGTCCCCAAATCTTTCTATTAAATGTGGTTTTGCGCCTGGTTGATCTGACATAGCCCCAGGATATATATTTCCAAATCCAATGCCCTTTTCCTTCAATACAGCCTCTATCTTTGGTCTTTCTTCTGGTGAAACCAAAGTTACATTACAATACCCATTTTCATCATAATCCTTTGGAGGGTGGATTGGCTGTATTCCCAAACTAGGTAAAGTTTTGTAGTAGATATTTTGAGATTTTTTTCGTGATTCAATTCGTTTGTTTAAATGTTTTAATGATAGATTTAAAAAAGCTGCTTGTAAACTATCTAACCGCGAATTCCAGCCCACGATTCCATGTTCATAATGCGAGGTCCTACCATGATTCACGAGTCTTCGAGTAACAACCGATAACTCCTCATCGTTTGTGAACACTGCACCCCCGTCACCAGCCGCACCTAACACTTTCGCAGGATAAAAACTTGTAGTGGAGATCAATGCATCCTTGTATAAAGAGCTACCCTTAAATTTTACCCCAAAACACTGTGCACCATCTTCAATAAGCGCAACTTGGTTGTTTTTGCAAAACTCTCTGAGTTCTATAATATCTCCAGTTCCCCAACCGTAAAGATGTACAACAAGAGCCGCCTTTGGTTTTACTTTTAAGACTGCTGCTTTAAAAGTACTTAAATCCATCTGAAGATCGACTGGATTTGTATCAATCGTGAAAGGGTCCGCACCTACGTTTACTACTGCTTCAAAAGTTGCCCAGAATGTAGAGTCTGGTAACAGAACTTTATCACCGCGTCCGACACCTACTGCACGGAGGGCGAGCTGAAGGGCATCCGTACCATTTGCACATGCAATTGCAAATTTTGTTTCTGCAAACTTAGCTAAATTTGATTCCAGTTCGGTAACTTCATTGCCACCAATGAACTGAGCGTTTGCCGACATTTGTTTGACTTTTTCATTCCACTCATCGAGGAATCCATCTTCAAATCTTTTGATATCTATAAAAGGAACTGCCATTTTTCTACCTATTTTGATTGAATTGAAAGAATGCTGTTTAGCCAATCATTTATCTCTTTAGAGTAAAAACTCCAAAGGAAAAATAATGCCCAATATACCACTGTCCCATACGCAAGTACTGGGATCAGAGTTTTACTCAACTGATTGGAAGCCGAATAATAGATTCGGATTAGGACTAGGGGCCATAGAAAGAATAAAAATACATACGTAGCAGGTCCCAAAAACGAAATCCACAATCGAAACTCAGCTTTTGGATTCAGTTGGAAACGAGATACCCCCAGCCAAAATTCAGGAAAGAACTGAACCATATAAAAGCAAAACACAAGGAAGAAAAAAAACTTCCAATGAGGTTCCAAGTCTTTTCGAAACAAGGTCAGAAGTAGACCGACAAACCAAAGGAAAAGGACAGGGAGTGCAAGAGCTTCCAAAAGATTCATTTTGTTCCCTCGGTCAAAATTTCTAAACAGGACAAAACCGAAGTTGGGTCCGCAATTCCCTTCCCGGCAATTCCGAACGCGGTCCCATGATCGGGTGAAACCCGTCGAAAGTCGAGACCAAGAGTACGATTGATCCCTTTTTTTCCCTCCAGTAGTTTGAAAGGAATGAGGCCCTGGTCGTGGTAACAAGCAAGGATGAGATCCACTTTAGGAGTTCCTGGCAAAAATGCGGAATCGGCAGAAAGAGGGCCTTCGACCTTCCACCCGCGAAGTGACAAAAATTCCATAGCGGGCTTTAGTATTTCGATTTCTTCGCCGCCAATCTTCCCTCCCTCCCCTGCGTGCGGGTTTAGACCTAGGAATCCAATTTTTTTCTTTTTGGAAAACTTAGAGGATTCTAGTGCGCGTGCAAAGGACTCCCAGGGAAATCGTTTGAGCTCCGTAACGACATCTTTAAGCGGAACATGGGTTGTGAGCGGAACCACCTTCCATCTGGGACCTGTCATCATCATAAATGTCTCGCGGGCAAAGAAATCGGCAAGCGATTCCGTATGGCCCCGAAAATCTGTGTAACCAGCTTTTTTTACCCATTCCTTCGATAGAGGAAGCGTCAGGAGATCTGCTTTTGTAGCTTTTTGCAGTTCCATTGCTCTTTGGAACGATTGGAAAGCCACCATACCAGACTCGAGGGAAGGTTTCCCTAGTTTGAGTTTGTGTTTCTCTGCCTTTGCTGTGATTTGAAAGAGTCCCATACTCCGTGGTGGTATCTCTGTTTCTGCAAAGAACTTTGTATGTATGTTATGGTTCCCTCGAATGAGGAGGATGCGGTGCGATTTTGCGAGGCGCTTCAATAGAGGTTGGGACTTTTCCAGCAGCTCATAATTGATACTGGTAGGGTCCCCCTCTGAAATCAGGATCGTTTTCAATTATTCTTTGGAATTTGGCTGTTTCCCAAAGATTTTCTCAACGCTTAGAGAATCTTTTGAATATTCTAGCTCAATCAGATCCTTTGCACTGTGTTTGAGGTCATTGGAAATCATGCAACGGCCTTCCAAGATAACCCCATTTTGAATGATAAGTTCTGGAGTTTTGATATCTCCCAAAATTTTGGAAGTTGGGAGGAGCATAACTCGGTTTCTCGCTGTAACGTTTCCTACAATAATGCCTTCCACGATAACACTCGCAGCAGTGATATTTGTCTTTACCTTGCCAGTAACGCCAATGTAAAGATGCTCCGCTTGGAGGGATTTTCCCTCAAATTTTCCGTCAATCTTAAGGGAACCGTTGATGAAAAACTTTCCGTTAAAATAGGAGTTTTCTCCAATCGTGGAATTGGTAACTTCTGTTTGATTTTTGACTAATGCCATGCCGTTTCGGATCCGTTCAGTGTGATTTTTCACAGTCTGGCCAGAAAGCCCAAGAATGAAAAGGTTTTTTTACTTTCTAAAAGAAGGGAGTTTGATCAGATCACAGGTTTCATCCACAAATTCCTGAAATTCACGGAGACCCTCCATAATCGACCTACCCTCTAAAACAGTGGCTTTTTCGAACCTAGGATTGAATTTAAGGGGCTCTTCCATATTCATAATAACATTCACTCCTTCATGAATGTCCGCATTTACGGCCCTTAAAAACTCCTGAAACTTTGTCATCGTGTCAAAAGACTCAGCGATAAAAATACGAGACTGTTTGTTTTTCATCCGAGAAAGCTGTTCACGAAACTCCTGTTTGTCTGCTGCGGCGTACTCTTCTACAGTCTCAACCAAGATTTTCATATTCCTTCTTAAATTTTCCATGTATTTAAGAACGGTATCCCGTTCCGTAGCATGAGAGTAATCAAACTTAATATGAGCGTCACCCAAAATTGGTATATATTCCAAATCCATAATATTGATTAAGGTCCCGATTTGGTTTATCTCACTGTCATTAGAATTGGGTGAAATTTTCATAACTGGGTATTGAGATATGATCTTATGTTTAACTTTTGACGGATCTTCTGCCCTTGCCTTTACATTTCTAATCGTCTGCTCTAAGTTATCTGGAATTCCTTCTGGAGAGACTTCTTGCATCCTTTTCCGATATCTTTCAATATCAAAGGCAACCCTTTCTTTTTGGAGATCGTTTTTGGCATTTTTTTCAATTTTTTCTAGATTCCGAAGCATCTTCTGAAGCTTGGAGAGTTCTAAAATTTGTTCCTGGGAAAGTGGCATTAATCCCAACCCTTTGGTAACTGAATTCGAATTTTACGATCCTGCAATGCAAGTTCTATGCTCTCTGCAAGATCCGATTTACCAGTTCGATGTAAAACCCGTGCATAAAAAAACAATGGTATCGGAAGGTATTTTAATCTCCCAGACTTTTCATAATGAATCAAAAAAACTGAATCTTCTTTTTTTCGAAAGTAAATTGTAGCTAACAAAAGATTTGCGATGAAAGAATAAGGCATTTGTTTTTGTTTTACTAATAGTTGTTGAAAGAACTCCTCACCGCCAGCCTCATATCCATTTATGATTTCAAGTAATGGATCTAACTGTAAATTAAGATCATATCCCAAAGCCTCTGATTGTTTCCACTCTCCTCGAAGGCTTACACTCAATTTTTCTTTGTAGGATAAAAATTCCTCGTTCGTTAGATATTTTTTTGCCTGGCGAAGAGCATAAAAAGGAGGAAGTTTTCCGATCGAAACATCCAAAAAATACTCTTTTTCCCATTGCAAAAATTCGGAATACAATCCCAAAAGGAATTTCCAAACCCGAAAACTTTTTTCACCAGCGAGAAGATTGCGTTGGATAAGAGAAAAAAGAACTCCACCAACTTGCCAAAACCCTTTCTGAAAAAGTGATTCGATAAGAATTTCGATTTCTTGTTCTGAAATACTTCCATTTGAAAATTCAACTAATGCATGCAATGCGGTATCTGAATAAGGGATCGAATCTTTTCTCCATCCAATTGCATTTAAAAATCTTTTAGAATCATCAGTAAGTCCAAATGTTTTTTCGGAAAGAATCACCCAACCTGTAAAATCCTCAACCCTACCGGTATAAAGAAATGCGAATCCTAAAAGTTCAAAATCTTCTCTGTCTAATTCTTCAAATTCATGATTTTTGCATTTTTCCCAAATTGAATCCAATGCAGATATAGGAAATTCGCCGGGGGAAACCAACAATGGCTCATGAAATGTGGCTTTCTCGGAATTTTCTCCTAAAATGGAACAAAGGTTGATCCCACCATAAAAATCTGTCGATATGTAGGTTAAGTAGTTTGCAAAACGTTCCCCACTCCCTTGGAAGAAGGAACGTAACTCGCTCCATATAGATTCTTGGGATGTTTCTTCCTTTTGCGGAAAATATTCCAATCGGATCTCGGGCCAAGAAAGTTTCATTTCGGTTTGTGAGCTCATAAGGAGGGAACCTTCCCTCTATAAATTCGTAATACTAGGAAGTATGCATGAGGCATTTTTGGTTAGCAAGTAGAATTCTTCTGGTTTTGATCTTTCCCCTGCGCTCAGAAACAAATCTACACTATCTTATCAAATCCCACCAATGGTCAGAAATTGAATCTCTATTCAAGACGAATTCTCCCTCAAGAGAGAGTGAGGTGTATAGTCTGATTGAATATCATGAAAAATCACCTAACGGAAATCGCGAAACCAGGTTGCGTTATCTTATCTCTCTTGTACGCGGGTCTTTTGTTACAGACACATCAGCAGGTGAAGTAAAAAAAATACTCACGCAAACAATGCCAATTCCGACCACAATATTTAAACTCAGTTACTGGAAACTGTATACCGAAATTTCTGAAAAAAATCTACTCTCAAATGAAGAAAAGATTTTGTATTTATCAAGACTTTCCTTTGAAGAGGACCCAATCATCAGAAGGATGTTAGATGAAAGAATTCGTCTTCTTTCCTTAACCAATCAATACTCCGAAATAATTAAAACTCTTGAATCCGTTCCTGAATCATTGAGGTTGTTATTGTTTACGCCAGATACTCTTGTCCGCCTTGGAAAAGCAAAAATGATATCTGGTGATGAGAAAGGCGGAATGGAAGAGTGGATCAAATGCCTTTCCAAAGATGGAACCCAAGATTCTACTATCCTTTCCATTTTTACGGAATGGGGACAGTTAAAGGGAACAAATTTTTATCAAAAACTCTCACCATCGGAACTTTCTCTTCTAATCTCAGCTATACCAAAAAAAGATCGAGAGGCCATAATAAGATCTAGATCCGATCTGTTTTCAACTAGATTGTCTTATTATGAAGGTTTTAAGAATCTTACGCTCCAACTAGCAAAACTCGACAAACCGAACGAATTGATAAAAACCTTACAGTCGAATCATAGTTTCACGGAATTTGATTCTGCTTGGACTGTTACACTTGCTGATCAATTTTACCAACAAAACAAACCACGTACGGCCATAGAAATTTTAAAATCCTTTCCAGGTAAGGATGCGGGTTACTATCGAATTTTTGCTGCAAGCTACGAAAAACTTGGCGATTCAAGTTTATATTTTGAAAATTTGATCGCTTACTTAAGTAAGTTTCCGTACAATCTGTTCTACCAAGATCGATTGATCGACTTTTTAGTCATTCGAAATGGATCGTCCCTGCGATATGCAGATAGATCCAAATTTGAAAAGGCTATCTCAGAAATACCAAATCTCCCTGTAAAAGGTAGGCTCGTATACTGGTATCTAAGATCCCTCAAAGAAAATGGTGAAATAGACCTATTAAAAAAGGAATTAAAGAGATATTATATTTATTGTCCAGGCTCATATTATACACGGGTTATTCGAGAAGAGTTTATAGATATTATCAAACAGAATTCTAAACCCGATAGTCCTACTTATAATAAAGATTCTCTTTTTGAATATCTGTCTTATACCGCTGGAATTCCCGAAGAATCTTCCTCCCTGATTGGAAAAAATTTGGGATTCGTATACCCAAGAGAATCCTACGAACTTAGCAATCGACTTTCGAATATGAGTTCAAAGGTTCAAGCGAACCGAACATTAAATCTAGCAAAAGACTATTTCCGTGTCGGAGAGGATCATCTCGGCCTAATCCTCATCAATCATTATGTAAAAAAAGAAAATCTTACTGAAGAAGAAAAAGACGAAATCCTGGTTGGGATTGGAGACGCTTCACATAACACATATTATTCCGCATTTCATACTCGATCTTTACTAAAAAGACATATGATTCCGGATGATCCGATTATTATCCCCACAGCACTTTCCCAAAAAATTTTTCCGAGACCTCACAGAAATTTGGTGGAGTCGTATGCAAAAGAAAACGGCATTTCCGAGGACCAAGTGTATGCCCTTATGCGCCAAGAATCCTTTTTTAAAGAAACTGCAACATCAAGATCCAATGCTCGTGGGCTAATGCAAATAATGCCTGCAACAGGAAGGGAACTTGCAAATCGTATGGGCATTACGAGTTATTCCCTTTATGAACCAAACACCTCAATTCGCTTGGGGACAAAATTTCTCGCCTACCTCCTAAAGTCGAACGAGAACGAATTGAAATGGGCATCCATCGCATACAACGGAGGACCTGGTAACCTAAGAAAGTGGAAAAAACAAGTCTATCGAGGAGATTTTAACCATTTTTTGGAGGATCTGCCCGTTAAGGAGTCTCGGGATTATTGCCGAATCGTTGTCTCGAACTTTTACGCCTACGATATTATGAAAAAATACCACAAACTGTAAAAAATGGCTTTTCCTTGTCTTTTCCCCTGTCTATCTTAAGAAAAAGATAGATAAGAACAGGAGAAGGTATGTCCGAAAAGGCAATTCTTAAAGTGGACGGAAAGGAGTTTGAACTCCCAATTTTAGTTGGAAGCGAAGATGAAAAGGCAATTGATATCACAAAATTGCGCCAACTTACAGGTTATGTTACGATTGACTCAGGGTATTTAAATACGGGAGCTTGTACGAGCTCGATCACATTTTTGGACGGTGAACAAGGGATCCTTCGCTACAGAGGAATTCCCATTGAAGACCTTGCTGCAAAATCTACATTCACTGAAGTCGCTTATCTCTTAATTTATGGAAAATTGCCAAATGATGCTGAACTAAAAGCATGGAATAGTTCTATCACAAAACATACGATGATCCATGAAGACCTCAAACGTTTGTTCAATGGATTTCCAAAAGATGGACACCCTATGGCGATCATGTCTTGTATGATGGGTTGTTTGTCTACCTATTACCAAGACTCATACGATCCAATGAACGAGGAACATAGAGAGATATCTATCATTCGCCTTCTCGCAAAATTTCCAACGATTGCAGCATATGCCTATAAAAAATCCATTGGGCAACCGATCATTCACCCACTCAATCACCTGGATTATGCGAGTAACTTTCTTAATATGATGTTTGCCGTACCTGCGGAAGACTACCATATCGATCCAGAAATTGTTTCAGCTTTAAATCTCCTACTTATTTTACATGCAGATCACGAACAAAACTGTTCTACATCAACGGTTCGTTTGGTGGGCTCATCTTTAGCAAACTTGTATGGAGCTATATCTGCAGGCATTCTTGCACTTTGGGGTCCACGACATGGTGGAGCAAACCAGGAAGTGTTAGAGATGTTAGAAGGAATCAAAAAGAGTGGTCTTTCTGTTAAAAAAATCGTCGAGCAAGCAAAAGATAAAAACTCTAGCTTCCGTTTGAATGGATTCGGCCACCGGGTTTACAAAAATTTTGATCCAAGAGCAAAAATCATAAAAGTTGCCTGCGATAAAGTACTCAACAAATTAGGAATCAAAGACCCACTTTTAGATATCGCAAAAGAACTCGAAGAAGCTGCGTTAAACGATCCTTATTTCGTTGAAAGAAAACTCTATCCAAACGTAGATTTTTATTCTGGAATTATCTACCGAGCATTGGGAATCCCAACCAATATGTTTACTGTTATGTTTGCAATGGGAAGATTACCAGGATGGATTGCTCAATGGAAAGAGATGATTGAAGATCCAAGTTTAAAGATCGGTCGACCTAGACAGATCTATACTGGTCCTAAGGAAACTCCTTACGACAAAGCAAAAAAAGGCTAACACCTCTTTGGGGCAAGGGAAACCTTGTCCCGATCTATCCTCCCCGTGAGATCTTTTTTCCTATTCTTACTATGCCATTCGTTTTTTTTACTTCCTATTTTAGGTGAAGACAAGAATGAACTAGATGGATTAAAAATTACAGAGCAGTTTTACTATAAAATTGATACCAAAAAATTTTTAGAATTCCCTGAAATACAAAACCAGGCAGACTTTACTCCCATCCAAGAAACCTTCGTCAATTTTGGATTCGACACTGGAAATCTTTGGCTCAAGTTACCCGATTCAAAGTCCTTCCCCAACCTCGAGAGTTATCTTCTATTTATCAACGCGCAGAATATCGATTCCATTCAGATCTTTTACCAAACAAAATCGGACGAATGGAAAGAGGATAGATCCGGACATATATTTCCTATGTCCAAACGATATCTTCCGCATAGAAATTTCATCTTTGATCTAAAGGAAATAAAGTATGGATCACCTATATACATCAAGGTGAACTCAGATATCTCTATCCAATTTTCAATACGTTTGATTCAAGAAAAAACCCTGCATACAGAAGACTACACAAAACAGTGGATATATGGTTTGTTTTTCGGTTCTTTATGTTTGATTTTCTTATATAATATTGCGGTTTCGTTTTTTGTTCGAGATATAAACTATTTTTATTACCTTGGATATGTTCTTACATTTGGCTTTGGTCAACTATCGTTACTGGGTTTTTGGTCTTATTTTTTCGTGCCTGAATCATTTTATTTAAAACGGATTGGAATCCCATTTTTCTTCAGTCTTTGTCTTTATTTTTTTATCAGATTTTCAACCCACTTCCTAAGAATTAAAAAACGATTCCCTAAGATTCACCGCATATCAACCGTTTTATCTTGGATAGCTCTTGGCAACACGATTCTAGCTGTCTTCGGCGGAATCAGAGCGGCGAGCATTGGTGTTACCTGGATCACACTCGTTGTCTGTTCATATCTCTTAGTGGTCTTAGTGTCCGGGTTACGTAAAAAAATTCGATCTTATTATTACTTTTTTTGGGCATTTGCCTTTTTGCTTCTCTCAGGAGTTCTGTATGCTATTTTAAAAATGGGAGTTTTACCCACTTCTGAATTTTTTGAAGAGATGTTGTTTCCATTTGCCTCTCTCGGTGATTTGGTAATTTTTTCTTTTGCGCTTGCAGATCGTATTCAAATATTAAGGCAAGAAAAAGATAAGGCAATTGCTCAGATTGCAAATTTACATAAAGAAAGAACGATCTCTCGTGACATCTTAATGCAATCACTGCCCAAACAAATTCCTAAAGTGGAAGGACTAAATATTCAAATCTTCATTCTCCCGATGAAAGATGTGGGTGGCGATTTTTACGAATACTACTCACCCAATTCTAATGAGATCGGTTTGCTTTTATGTGATGTTTCCGGTCATGGAATTCCTGCATCTCTGATTTCAGCAATGGGGAAAGTTGCCTTCACAACTCAAAAAGAAAACCTTTTTTCGCCCAAACGAGTGTTAGAAGGTATGAATCGTGTTTTATTTGGAAATTGTTCGCCACAATATCTCACTGCCTCCTATGTTTATCTTAATACTTCGGCAACAGTTTGGCGGTTTGGGCGAGCGGGCCACCCTAGCTCTTACTTACAGAGAAAATCTGGAGAGATAATTAAAATCCATCCGAAGGGAAGGATAGTTGGTGCCTTTCCTGAAATCCAAATCGAAGAAGAGAGTTACCAAGTTTTGGCTGGGGATCGAGTTTTACTTCTGAGTGATGGAGTTTTGGAATCATTTGATCCTTATGGCCAAATGTACGGCGAGGGTCGTCTCATAGAATTCTTACGAACATATCGAGATTTGCCATCTTCACTCTTCAAAACGAAATTGATACAAGATTTAGAGTCGTTCTGCAAACGGGAAATCAAAGAATGGGATGACGACATTACTTTTATTTTTTTGGAACTGATATGAAAAACGGATACGAATTGTTGGACTCAGGAAATTTTTCCAAATTAGAAATAGTTGGTGGTTACAAACTTCTAAGATCTTCCCCTTCCTCAGCTTATGAAAAGGAGACTCCAAAAATCTGGAGCGACCCCACGGGGGAGTATATAAAAAATGATACTGGTTCTGGACATTGGAAGTATCATTCAAAAATTCCAGAAAGTTTTACAATTCAGCTCCTAGACCTAACTTTCAAAATTAAACTCACACCTTTTGGTCATATTGGAATTTTTCCCGAACAAATAACAAACTGGAAGCGAATTAAAGAGATAGGGAAATCCAAAACTTCATTGGAAGTTTTAAATCTCTTCGCTTACTCCGGTGGCTCCACCTTAGCTTGTTTAGATGCTGGCATGAGTGTTTGCCATGTAGATGCCTCTAAAGGTATGGTCGATTGGGCAAGAGAAAATGCAAAACTCTCGGGTCTCGATTCCAAACCTGTTCGTTGGATCGTTGACGATGTTCTCAAATTTATCCGACGGGAGATCAAACGTGGTAAAAAATACCATGGTTTTATACTAGACCCCCCTACATTTGGCAGAGGCTCCAAAGGTGAGGTATGGAAAATTGAAGAACACCTACCTGAGCTTATGGATGCATTGATGGAGCTATGCAACGCCAAACCTGAGTTTGTAATCTTAAGTTGCCATAGCCAGGGATTTAGTCCTTTGACCTTAGAACGAATGTTATCTAGCCGAATCAAATCTCCGGGAACGTATACTTCAGAAGAACTTTTTATTCCTGAAAAGTCTGGTAAAAAATACCCGGCTGGCTTTTGTTCCTTTTTTTTAAAAAACTAATAAATGAACCGCAGGCGATTTCCAATCACAAGTTTTTCCAATCCCAAAATTAAATGGGTCTCTGGGCTTAAGGATAAAAAGAATAGAGATGAGGAAGGGAAATTTTTTATTGAAGGGTTTCGAGAAATTACTAAGGCAATCGGAGGATCTAAGACTAGTTCCCTTCCGACACTTCAAGTAAAGATTCATTCGCTCTTTATTTCCCCAGAATGTTTTTTAGGTGAAAATGAGGAAAAGCTGATCGAACGAACAGATTGTCCGATTTATGAATTACCAAAGAAGATCTTTGAAAAAATTTCTTACCGAGATAGACCTGATGGATTGATTGCAGTAGCAGAATCCCCCAATACAAATCTCAATTGGGAGATGTTTCCAAACTTGCCCATTAACCCAATTCTCATCGTGGAAGGAGTGGAAAAGCCAGGGAACCTTGGTACCATATTACGAACTGCGGAAGGGGCAGGTGTTGGTCTAGTTGTTGTAACTGACCCAAGAATTGATTTATTCAACCCTAATGTAATTCGTGCAAGTACCGGGACGATTTTTACAATTCCTGTACTTTTATCAGACCTATCGACCCTTGTTACAGAACTAAAACAAAGAAACTACCAAATACTTGCAGTTACTCCCGAAGGTAAAACTCTTTACACAAAAATTGATATGAAATCGCCATCAGCATTTTTGTTTGGAAGTGAACAGTATGGCCTATCAAAGCTGGCTAAAGAAAATTCCGATGATACAGTTTTTTTACCAATGTTTGGTGAAGCTGATTCACTCAATTTAGCTATGTCATGTGGAATTGTTTTATATGAGTCCATTAGACAGAGAAACTTAGGTTAACCGATCTTGGGATTAAGAATTTATTACTACATATCGGGACATGGATTTGGCCATATCAGTAGGTCCTCAACCTTACTCCAACGTATGGTCGACAGTGAGTTTATTGAACAAATTCATATAATAAGTTCCCGAATTCCATTTTTAGATTTAAGGTCCCCAAAACTAAAGTTTAGAGATCTTTCTCTCGATGTTGGTGTATCTCAAAAAGACTCTCTTTCCATTGATTTAAGTCTGACAAAATCAGAACTTCAGAATATGGAAAAATCGAAAGAACGGAGAATTTATGAAGAAACAAAATATATCCGAGAAAATAAAATTAATTTGATACTTACGGATAGTGGCTCGCTTCCAATTACAATCGCTTTGGAAGCAGGTATAACTTCCATCTTTCTCGGGAATTTTACTTGGGATTTTATCTACAAGAATTATGCAAAGTATGATTCCTATTTTTTAGATATTTCGGAAAAAATGGAAGTTGAGTACGGATTTGCAACCGAAGCTTTGGTTTTACCTTTTTCTTGTCCAATGCCGCAATTCCTTGAAAAAACAAATATAGGTTTGGTGGGAAGGCGTCCTAAGTTATCGAAACTAAAAGCTAGAGAAAAATTTTCTTTAAGAGAGGATCTAACTTATATACTACTTTCGTTTGGAGCATATGGACTAGAAGGGAAACATTTAGAAACAAAAAATCTTCCCGATACTATCAAACTGGTGGCATATGGTGTGCCCGGTCTTTCAAATCCCGATATTTTGATTCCAGAAGTTGACCACTATCCAGACCTTGTGACAGCTGTGGATTTTGTTTGCACCAAACCCGGCTATGGAATTCTTTCTGAGTGCTATTTTGCGAATACCCCTATTCTGTATACAGATCGGGGAGATTTTGCCGAATACCCTTATTTAGTTTCTGCTCTAAAAAGAGGTTTTCGATCCATATACATGGACCAGAGTCAAATAATTTCTTGTCAGTTTAAGGAAACACTGGCTTCATTCGAATGTACTGATTTCGCAAATCTCAATACTGATTTTTCAACAGAAGGCGAAAATGAGATCATGAATCGATTGTTAGAATATACTAATGAATAGTCCCAATTCCTATACAGATAGAATCCTAATGGATTTAGAAGCCTCAGAAAATGGTTTTTTCCAAATTGAAAACCAAAGAGGAAAGGCAACTCTAAAAGTTTCTAAACCAGGTGCCAAAGGCCAGAAGGTAGAATTCAAAGATGTCGTTGCAAGAGTAAAATTATTTGGTGTTGAAGATTACGATTTAGACCAAATTAAAAAGATAGTCTCACTCGCCGAAAACAAAGCAGTAGAGATTGGTTCATGGTCTAAAGGTGATCCTGTTCCTTCTTATATCGACATCACAATTTCTGAGGACCAGATGGAGGCTAAATTTGTCCTCCACCCTCCAAAACATGGTGGTGCCCTACTTACGGAACACCAAATGCGGGAACAAATTGCTGCCACTGGAATTAGTATTGGAATCATCGACTCCGTTATCCTAAGTAGCATTAGAAATCCTGAGTTTTTTATTCCCCAAATATTTGCTAAAGGAACTCCCCCCATTCCTGGAAAGGACGGAGAGATCCGACTTCATTTTCGTTCGGACAACAAACCAAAGTTAGAAGAAGACGAACATGGACGGATCGATTTTAAGGATATCCATATCATCCAATCAGTTAAACCTGGTGCCCTTATAGCAGAAAAAATCCCCCCAAAAAAAGGAGAATATGGTAAGACCGTCACTGGTAATATCATTCCCTATCCGGAAGAAAAAATAGTTAACTGGATTTTGGGTCCAAATGTCGAAGAATCAGATAACAAACTGTATGCGAAGATAGCTGGAAGACCTGTCTATTCCCCAATCGGTGAAATTCGCGTGGATGAAGTAATCCAACTTGAGGCAGTCGATTATTCAACGGGAAATATTGATTTTCCCGGCACCATTATTGTAGAGGAAAAAATCGGCGATGGATTTTCACTTACGACTAGCGGAAGTATCATCATAAAAAATTCTGTAGGGAAAGCTTTTTTGAAAGCAAAAGGTGATATCGTAATTTCGGGCGGTTTTATGGGCCGTGGAGAGGGTTATATAGAATCTGAAGGAAATATTTATGCAAAGTTTGTGGAACAAGGAAAAGTGACTGCTTCTGGTAGTATCTTTGTCGAAGAGGCAGTTATGCACTCAGAACTATCAGCCAAGGATACGATTCGAGTAGAAGGTGGTAGAGGCGAAATCATCGGAGGAACATTGATTGCCGGTAACCAAGTCGCTTGCACAAAACTAGGTGCCGTTGTTGAAACAAAAACCAAACTTGCAATTGGTACTCCACCCGATTTATTGGAAGAGTTGAATCGGATGAAAAAGGACATTGCAGAAAAAGAAGTCACCCTCCACAAAGTTCAACTTACTCTCACCAAACTTGCAGAAAAGTCACAAAAAAAAGAACTTACCCTTGAAGAAAAGGATAGTTTGACGAAATTAAAAGAAGCGAACGACAAACTCACAAAGTTTTTAGAAACCCAATCCAAACAATTTGAATTTGCACTCAGTAGTTTTGAACCAAATAAAAATGCATCGGTTTTTGCGGAGAGAGAAGTATTCCCAGGTGTAGAATTGACTTTTGGTGCTGGAAAAATCTACCGCCAGACGATCAGCTCTTTAGTAGGAAAGACAACTTTCATACTCGGAATTGATGGTTCTATCCAAACAGAAAGAAATGTTAGTCGTTAATCAACTCGTCTTCGTCGTCTTTTGTAATCCGCTTTCCAGGAGAAAGGTCTGATTCCACCGAATTGGTAATTTCTTTTGAATTGTTTTTTCGTTTTTCAAACTTCAAACGACTCAGTTCTGATTTGTTAAAAACCAACCACCTTCGATTGCGAAATCCTGATACCTTTTTAAAAGAATAACCATTTCCAGGTAAAACATAAGTTACATCAGGCGAAAAATCGAAAGAAATATCAGGAATGTTTGACCAGTCATAGTAATTCCCTTGTTCTTCGTAGGGAACTTCCTGTTGAATTTCGCCAAACATAA
>JALOTI010000204.1 GCA_025457985.1 Leptospira sp. | reverse complement strand
TCCTTTTTTGAAGGGATCATAATGGCAACTTTGATAGGATTTGCACTCTACTCATATGGAGCTGTGACTCTTACTACGATTTTGGAGTTCCCTGTTCGTATCATTGCAGACTCCAACCAAATTTCGGTTTTTCTATTTTTGGGTTCATTTCTCTGTTTTGGACTTCTCAGCCTTGCGGGTTGGTTCTATTCGGGAGAACAAAACGCATTCTATCTGTTTGGTGAAAAATTTTCTAACTTTTTCCGAATTCTATTTTTTGGAAGTTTGTTAGTATTTGCCTTCTTTTATGTAAGATACGGTATTGATGTCCTAACGTATGTTATGAAGATAGGATTTACGTTAGCTGTCATCACATCAGTACCTCTTCTGATCGCAATTTTAATGCTCGGAAAATCCGCAAAACTAGAATTGAACAAGTATTTGAATGAATCTGGTGTTCGTTATGAAATATTCAAAGACATCTACCTTCTCTTTTTGACTCTCCTTCCCAAAAATCTCATTTCAAAATTGTTTGGGATCTTCTCTATGCTTAAGCTCCCACGTTTTATGATGATTCCGATTTTGAAGGCTTTTGCAAAAGCTTATAAAATCAATTTGGACGAAGCAGAGCTCGAAATTAAAGAATACGCATCGCTAAATCAGTTCTTCACTAGAGCTCTCCGGGCAGAAGCGAGAATCATTGATTCGGCAGCGAATGCAATTGTATCCCCAACGGACTCTCGGATTACAAGTTTCGGAGATATCAACCAATCGACAATCATCCAGGCAAAAGGCATCGATTACTCGGTAAAAGAATTGTTAGGCTCTGAAAAATTTTACCCTAGTTTCACAAATGGAAAATACATTACTTTTTATTTATCTCCGCAAGACTACCATCGAATTCATAGTCCATTTGCTGGACAAATTTTAGGGTATTATTATGAACCTGGAAAATTATTTCCGGTGAATGATTTAGCAGTTCTAAATATTAGAGGTCTATTCCCCAAAAATGAAAGACTCATTACCTTCCTCCAAACAGAATATGGCAAAGTTGCCGTGATAAAAGTTGGAGCATCTAACGTTGGTAAAATTAGAGTGACCTACGACAATAAAATTGTCACTAACAACTGGATTCGTTTTGCCAAGGAACACCACTACAAAGACGTGTCGATTATGATTGATAAGGGATCTGAGCTTGGGCGTTTTGAAATGGGCTCCACGGTCATTTTGGTTTTTGAAAGTGATACAGTGGATCTCGGACCCTTGAAGAAAGATGAAAAAATCCAGTATGGAACCGTTGTTGGTAATTTCAGAAAAAAAATTACAAAACTCCCTGTGAAGGTTTAAAAATGGCACTCTCTCAGTTAGCTACAATGCCCAAAGAAGTTCATTTTGATGACCAAAACCTAACGGTCCTTTGGAAGGATGGGTTTTTGTCAAAATTTGATCTCCTAGACCTCCGAAAAAAATGTCCATGTGCGACCTGCCGAGGTGGCCATGGAGGGAAGGTAGGAGCAGCTACGGGAAATATTACCTCAATCCGCCTCCTTTCTTGGACAAAAGTGGGCCGGTATGCGATTTCTATAGTTTGGAGCGACTACCACAACACCGGAATTTACTCATATGACAATTTACGTGCCTATTCGGAGGGATTGGAGTCGGCTTTTGACTGATTTCTTCTACTTTTTGTCAAACTAGAAAAAAACTAGGTGACAAAAAAAATCCGATTATGTCTCATTATCCTAAGTTTTTCCGGAGAAATAGGGTATGGGTGAAGGATCGCTCTCACAAGACGAAATAGATGCACTTTTACAAGGTGCCGATGATACATTCGATCTTTCTTCCCTAAGTGGCCAACCAAGTTCGGCCTCGGACACTCTATCTCCTATTGACCGCGACATTATTTCTGATGTGATTGGCTCCGCTTTTCAAGTCGCGGGCAACACTCTAGGAACTATTTTAGCAAAAAACACCCGTTTCATGAACCCAGCAACCGAATCTGGGAGTTCCTCTGACATTCAAAAAGAATTAGGAACAAAGACCGTAAGTTTATTTTCCAATATTAGCGGTAGTTTGGCGGGTCGAGTCTGCCTTGTTATGGCACAGGAAAACGCTGCAAAAATTGCCGGTGTTATGATGGGTGGAATGGCACCTCCTGGGCAGTTGGATAATGCACAATTACAGACTTTAAAGGATTCCCTTTCCCCCATTATTGGAACTATTACTGCTCAAATTGGCATGAAGTTAGGTGGTGCTATGTCAGGTAGCCCCGCAGAAATTACATTGGTAAACTCAGGAAGAGATTTACAACTTCCGGACGATGGAACCTTGGTAAAAACCTCCCTCAGTTTGAATATTGATGGTGTAGGCTCGTTTAAGGTTTATTATGTGATAGGCCTCTCTATGGCTTCAGCAATTTTAGATATTCAAAAGGGTGGCGGTCAGAAGGCACAACAACAATCGGGTGGTATGAATGTAGCCACTGGTGGGAACTTTGGAATGGGCGGCGGTCCTTCTTCTGTCGGGATCAAAGGTGTAAATTTTCCAAGTCTTGCGAACGCAGGTGCAGGACCAGGCCAAACGAATTTAAATTTACTTATGGATGTACAGATGGCGCTCACGGTTGAGCTCGGTCGAACCAAGATGTACATCAAAGACATATTAGGATTAGGTGAAGGTTCCATTATCGAGTTGGACAAGTTAGCGGGTGAACCCGTGGATCTTCTTGTGAACGGAAAACTTATCGCAAAAGGTGAAGTTGTGGTTATCGACGAAAATTTTGGTGTTCGGGTAACTGATATTGTTAGTCCTACGGATCGACTGAAAGGCGAAAAATGATTCATCCAAACAAGTACATTCTAAAAACCGACAGGCAACTTATGTACTTTTTTTATTTAGTTCTAATCTTTATATCTACCTCACTTTTCTCTCAAGGTGCAAATACGAAAGAATTAGATCAAATCTTGAGAAATGAATTAGGGCAAACTAGCAATAAACAGCAATCGGAGGGAGAGTCTCGTGTTGAGAAGAGAACGTCTTCCGATGCGTCTGAATCGAACTCAAAAAACTCTGAATCATCCAGGTCCGATCTGGAAGTGAATCCGATCAAAGAAAGATACACAGATGTTAATGAGGACAGCCCATCTGCAACTTGGGTATTGCTGAAGATTCTCTTTGTTCTCTGCATTTTAGTTGGTGCTGGTTATTACTTAGTTTTGCAAATGCAAAAAACAAAATCGGCAAGATACCCTGTAAAGGGTTTTATGAAGGTTTTATCTCACCTTCCTCTTTCCCAAACCCAGAGTCTCCAGGTTGTGGAAGTTGGTGGAAAACTTTTAGTACTCGGGGTTGCAGACGGGTCAATCAATCTTGTTTCTGAAATTACATCTCCAGAAGAAAAAGCAAATATTCTAAAGCAAAAAGATGAAGCCGATCCTTACGTTCCTAACTTTTTAGAAACACTTATGGAAAGTCTTCAATCCAAAGCGCAACGAAAGATACGAATCAATAAAAATTCTCTCGAAATGAGTGATGATCCGCTCGGTTTTGATATCCAAGCCAAAGCAAAGGAAGGATTGGAAAGGTTGCGAAAACATAGAGAGATGTTGGAAGGCGGGGGTGCTAGCTAATGTCTCAAAGCCTCGTACAGCCTGTTACTCAGAAAAGGAAAGTTAGAATATCCTTTCTTTTTTTTGTTAGTTTGTCTCTTTTTATCCTTTTTAGTTTTGGAATTGGTAATGAATTATTTGCGCAAGACAAAGGGACAAGAATCCCCATTCCAAATCTTTCATTTAATGTAAATGAGGCAAAATCTCCGAAAGATACCAGTCTTTCATTGATGATTTTATTTTTAGTTACTATTCTTTCTTTAGCACCAGCTATAGTAATGAGTGTTACATCATTTACCAAAATTGTGATCGTTCTTGATTTTGTTCGGCGAGCTCTTTCTTTGCAAAACCTCCCACCAAACCAAGTAATGATGGGCCTTGCACTTTTTATCACGTTCTTCATTATGGCACCAACAATTGGTAAGGTAAACGATGACGCGTTACAACCTTATTTGAATGGGAAAATTGATCAATCCGCCTTTTTTGAAGGCTCCATGAAACATTTGCGTGACTTCATGATTCGTCAGCTTGGAAAAGAGGGTACGAAGGATGTTGCTCTTTTTTTGAAAATTGGTAAAGTTCAAAACGTAAAATCTTTTGATGATGTGCCATCCTACGTTTTGGTTCCAGCCTTTATGTTATCTGAAATCAAAAAGGCGTTCATTATCGGTATCTATATCTTTATCCCTTTTATCGTAATCGATTTGATTGTGGCTTCAGCATTACTTGCAATGGGTTTCATGATGTTACCACCAGTCATGATCTCTTTACCTCTCAAATTAATTTTATTCATCTTAATAGATGGATGGAACTTACTAGTACTCGAGTTAGTGAGGAGCTATAAATGACAGAAGTCGATGTAGTGAATCTAATAAGAGAAGCATTTATCGTTACATTAAAAATCTCGAGTCCAATTTTAATAACTGCCTTGGTTGTTGGATTGATCGTTGGTATTTTGCAGACAACTACCTCCATTCAAGAGCCAACTATTGCTTTCGTTCCGAAATTAGTTTCTATTTTTGCAGTAATCGTTTTTTTCTCAGCTTGGATGGTTCGTGTAATCACTGATTATACGCGTGAGATTTTTTTTATGATAGAAAAGATATGATATGGAACCATTCATTTTACACTTTCAATCTTTTCTTTTTGTTCTCTTTCGGCTTTTAGGGCTTTTTCTAGTTGCACCTTTCTTTTCTTCTGACTCGATCAATTTTTCACTTCGGATGATTTTTGCCTTCATGGTCTCCTTGATTTGTTACCCCGTGGTAGCTGGGTTTCTGCCAAAGGTTCCTCCACATATGGTGAATTTCGGGATTTTG
>JALOTI010000203.1 GCA_025457985.1 Leptospira sp. | reverse complement strand
GACTGTAAACGAGAGGAGTGAGCTGTCTCATTATAATCGGAACTGAAATTTGTTCCCGTTAACGTAAAATAACTTTCTAAATTAACAAACAACTCTTTCAAGGAGGTTCCCGTCGTTTTAAAGCCAGAACCGACTCCCGATTTTTTTGAAAATCCGTCTCCTAAACCTCCTAAAGTGCCAATCAAAGAATCTATCAAATTGGTATCTTTAGATTTAAACAGTCCTGATAGTAAATTAGTAATTCCACTACGTAGTGTTTGGTTGTTTACTAATATCTTTTCAAGAGTGAGCTCTGTTTTTCGAAGAAATTGATTCGTTTCAGAATCTACTAATATAGAATTTATGTAGTCAATTTGAGTGGAGATGGTTTCCTCAGATTTTGAATTTAAGAGATGATTTAATCCTTGATTCGTAATCGGAAGAATATTTGTGAGAAAAGAACCAGATGCATTTCGGACTTTTTCAATTCCTGGTATCATCGAATCAAAGATTTCCGTATTTTTAGTTCTGAGCCGATTCATTTCGGAAGATAAAAAATGGAAAACATTTCGAATGGCATTTTGTTCTTCTTTGAACAAAAATCCCAACGCAAATAGAGATTCCGGTAAATTAGGTCGAATTGATTCCAGAGATTGGTTCAGTTTAAAATTAAAATCGTTGGGATTTAACCGAGTGAGGCCACTCTTAAGGGCAGGAAAATCATCAAATAGTGTAAATAGATTGATCCCCGAACCAGCTAGTAGGCCGTCTAGGAATATAGATTTATCTTTAAAATCAACTTCCTCTCCTTTACAATTTGTAGATAGGGAAGTCGTCGCTACGAAGACCAAACATATGAAGAATCTTTTTAGCATCATAGATTCCTTCAACTGTTACAGAGAACAGTTCCCCCAAAATGTATAGTCTGAAAGTTTTACATTGAGAAGAATATATGGAGACGTTTCTTGCGTTGTTGTGCTTTGGTTCAAGTAAGTACTTGAATACGGAAGTGAAGACAATTGGTTCATTCTCAAACCACAGTTTGCTGCGATTTTATTTCCATTCGCATTTGGGTCTTCCTTCCTCCCTATTTGATACGAAAAGTTAGGTGAAGTATATGTTGAATCTACTTGTAGGTTTTTGCTTTTTCTTTCTAAAGGTATGAACTCTAATACATAGTTTAATACAGGTATGATAAGTTTTTGAATAGTTGGATCTAATACTTCTTTGATTCCATTTGGATTTAATCCAGATGGGTTATCTAAATTTGATTCTAGAACTTCCATTGTATAAAAAAGATCTAAATCATTTTCTGTATTCCCATCTAAAAATCCAACTCTCGCTTCATCACAATCTATCCGTCGGTTTGCTGCACTTCGATTTGAATTTTCTAAATCCTCTGCATTGTTATCATCACACAAATTCAACTGAAGCGCTGATACCTTATAAAAATCGTTTTCTGTTCCATTGCAAAAACTTGGATTAAGCCCAGAGCAACCAACGCCCGAAGTAAACTCTTTTGCACCAAATAAAAGTTTTGTTGAAATTCCTATCTTAACCGTTGAGAGTAGGTATTCTTCATTACCTTGTTTTCCATAAATCTTTAACAAAAGATCGGTCCATTGTAAATCCAGTAGTGGTTGTTTCAAACCATTGGTTGTTTTGGAAAGGTTTGTATTCGAAAATTGAATATGTGGTGGTAAAAGTGGCTCGAGACGGAAGAACACATCATCATTGGATTGAATTGTTCGTAAGTTATTTGAACTATCTCTAAACTGAATCTTAGTTCTACCTGGTGCTAATACCTTTAAAATTGAATCAGCCTTAAGTAATATTTGAAATATCTGAAATAGTCGATCTTCATCTCCTCTAAAACCTTTGATTTTGTTGGCAAAATTTTGATCTAATTTTAAGTTTAAAATTCCATTCCACCACATTTGGTAGAATAGTTGATTGATGGAATCAGAGTGTAAGGACAAGAGCACACCGGATCCATCACTAGAACTGATTCTACCAGTTCCCATATTCGAATTTACTGCAGATCTGGCCATTTGGGAACGAGGTGCTGTTCCATCCGAAACTCTAACAAATCCATTTGAGAATCCAGTTCCAGTATGAGGAGAATTTGGTTTCTCTATAATTGAATTGCGATCTATACAATTGGTATCCGAGGGACTATTTTTTTGGCAGGCCAACGCACTTACAGCAGCAGTAAGATCTAACCCATCCGAATGGACACGATTACTTGCTGTTTGCGCAAGATTAATGCCTAAATTGATTTTTGTTCTATCAAAAGGAGCGGGCAGATAATCAGGTAAATTTACATCAATCCCGTCATTTCTTTGATCCTTTCGCATTTGAACAAATATCGCATTCAGTATGTTTGGTGTAACAGTTTGAATTGTATCTCGAATTACACCTTGTACTACCCGCCATTGTATACCCGGAATAACTGACTCCAAAACAGCTTGTATAATGCTGTCAAACGTTCCGGGTTTAATGGTTCTTACATTGTATGCACAGATAGCAGAATTCCAACCGCTGATATTAAACTCAGTGGCAGAAGGATTATCTCTCCAAGAATTTGGATTCATTACATTCAGACTTACCATTCCGTTTGAATTCGGAATGTTTAACGATGTCATCGCGGTAGCTAGTTGGAAATTGGCAGTCGTACTGTAATTTAAGAATGCTGAAGAAGAACTACATCCACCATTAGGATTCATCATAAAATCAACATCATAGACTGCACCGTTTGCTAGTCCTCCGGCAAGTCCTCCACCTGAATGCATAAAAAGTCTAAGAGTTCCTTTTAGCCTCTTTCCATTTAGATTTAAATTCAATTGGCCATTTGAGCTTGCACCAGCAACTGGATTAAGGGTTACCAATAAATTGTCATTAGGTGTTCCATTGGCAATATTTTCAATAGTCATTGTTGTTACATAGACATCACTGCGACCATT
Source organism: Leptospira sp. (assembly GCA_025457985.1). Lineage (GTDB taxonomy): Bacteria > Spirochaetota > Leptospiria > Leptospirales > Leptospiraceae > Leptospira_A. Next base: position 1,964 of record JALOTI010000203.1, on the reverse strand, counting down.
TGCAATAAAGCCCCCCCAGGACCAATTGATCCTACAAAATGGTCCGATAGAGAGTAAGTGATTTAATTCTCTCGCAGAACCAAAGTCATTCGGATTGCTCAAACAATTTTGACCTAATGCATCTGTTCCCGTTAAAACGTTTCCGGTTCTTTTGGGGTTTTGAATAAATGTTCTGCCAATGGTAACGGTAGTATTGGAAAGACTTGCAGAGCTAGGGTTACTTAATGTCCAACTAGTTCCCGAGATTAAATTTCCAATAGTTGTGCCTTCTGGGAGGTTTGGATGGTTTACATAAACTCCAGGATATATATCATCATTTTGTGCAAATGTAATGGAAGAGTTCCCATTGGTTAGATTTGCAAACTTTCCGATATCTGGGCCTAATGAGATTTTTATATCAGAACCTGATTGTCCAAAACTATTTGTAGCTGCTCGACTTATAATAAGTAAGGGCCCATTCGTAAAAGTAGAGTTATTAGGACATCCATCTCCCGTATTCAAAAATCCTGAGGAGTGTATCGAAGTAATAAATGTATTAGGTTGTAGTGAAACTCCTCGTAATACCATTCCTGCTCGAATTCCTGTCGTACTGGATACTCTTATCCGCGAACATCCGTTTGCTGTAGTTCCTAAGATATCATTATAAGAATCACTAAATACCTTTCCTCCGATACGAAAATTGTCGGACGCACTGCCAAAATTTCCATCGGACCGAAATAATCTTTCTAAAAGTCGACCAATCCTTCCGAGTCCGTTTGCCCCTGTTCCGATATTGACTCTTGCGGTTGATTCGACTGGTTGGTTTGGATCGGATGCAATTCTTCCGTAGTGGAAACCGAAAACTCGAAAGTATTTTTTTGCACCCTTTCGAATTTCAAAAAAATATGTATTAGCACCTCGTGATGGACGTAACGAAGAATCGGCTAAAGTAGTCAGGTTTATTTCGGAAGCCCAAGGTATGGAGGCATTTGTGGGTGGTGAGTTTAATTTTTTGAGTCGGATTTCATCCGCTTCCCAAAAATCAGAAATTGCCGACGTTATATTTACCTGCGGAATTTGTGTTTCTTCCAATATTGCAGATTTACCAGATGGGGCTGGGTGGAGGAATTGATTCGGTGCAATTTGAACGGAAATTTGAAAGGATGGTTCCGTTACAAAACTTGTGGAGTTTAAATTGCAGCCAGCTTCATCGATCCGCCGAACGCATGATAAACCTTGAGCGGATCCAAATTTTCGTGCGCCACTTAAATCGATATAGTATCTAGTATTCGGAGAGAGAGTTTCGATTGGATCAACTACGAGTTGTCGAAAACTATTCCAATAACAGAAACCAGAAATATCCGTATTTGGATCACTTAAGTTTCTTGTGATACGAATCAGACTTTGTCCATAAGGGTTGGTCCCTGGAAATTGATTGTTAGGTTCGGAATTTGGACAAATGGATGCTATATCCATTGAATGAGAAAATTCAATTAAGATCGTATCCTGTCTTGAAACAAATGAACTTTGTTTCATAACCACTGCAGAAGCTTCGTCTTTTCCGATTCCATTTAATACCAATCTTTTTTCTGGAAGATTGGGATCATTGGAGAGAACTACTAATGTGCCTAGTTTTTTTCCATTACTTCCTGGTTGAAATTCCAACTGAAAGTTGATAGAAGAGTTTGGCGTGATTGAAACAAATCCTCCTGCATACATACCTGAGTTTTTAAATCGGAATTGATTGGAAATCGAAGTAACTTCAACAGAAATGATCTGAAGTGTTGCTGTTCCCGTGTTTTTTATCACAACATTCTTAGTCTCAGTAACTCCGATTTCTTTCTCGGCAAAGGAAAAATGTTCAGCATTGGTATAATTTTCATTATCAATAAATATCTTTAGTATGGAAGAACCAGGGCTTGTACTTCCGGGTGAAGATACAAAACTTAGATCCAAAGCTGTCGGTGAGAGAGGAGCTTCTCCCG
>JALOTI010000202.1 GCA_025457985.1 Leptospira sp. | reverse complement strand
ACTGTTGTTGAATCTCATCTAGATTGGTTTTCAAAAGTAGGTCGGAAAATCCAATCACACCATTGAGTGGAGTTCTGATTTCATGGCTCATATTTGCAAGAAATTCAGATTTAGCATAGGAAGCTAGTTCTGCTTTTGATTTTGCTTCTTTTAGCATTTTTTCCATATTCTTACGTTCGGTGATATCTGAATGTGTTCCGATTACACGTATTGGCTTTCCTTGTTTGTCTCTCTCGATTACTTTTCCTCTATCTAGTATCCAGACAAAATCTCCATTTTTATGCAACATTCGATGTTCGCTGGTATAAACTGGAACTTTATTTTCAAAGTGGTCGTTTAAATTTTTAAAGCACTCTGCGAGATCATCAGGATGAACGCGAGATTCCCATTCTTGTAATGAATCTCCTATCTCTTCCTCCGCATAACCTAACATCGATTTCCATTGTTTGGAAAAATACACTTTGTTTGTAATGGCATTCCAATCCCATATTCCATCGCCAGAGCCTTCGAGGGCAAATTGCCAACGACTTTCACTTTCTCGTAAAGCAACTTCGGTCACTTTGTGATTGGATATATCGATTCCGATGCCTAAAAAACCAATAACTTCGTTGTTTCGGTTTTTTACGGCGGTTATCACCAATTCAACAGGGAATGTTTCCCCTGTTTTCTTTACATAAGTCCATTCTCTCGAATCAACTACTCCCTGTCTTGCGAGGTGAACAAAGGTTTCGAATCCATGAATCGGATATCCATATTTTACCGTTAGATACTCTGATCGATTTTTTACCTCATCGGGAACATGAAATATATAAGGAGTAGTTTTCCCTATGATTTCAAAAGCCTTGTAGCCTAATAAATTTTCGGCTCCTTTATTAAAGTGCGTGATGATTCCATTTGTATCAGTACCGATAATTGTAACATGAGTTGTTGCATCTAAAAGATTTTCAAGTCGGGCTAAGGCTTCTTCTTTTTGTATTTGCATTTGCCTTCTTTCAGAAAGGTCTTGCAAACTGCCAAAAATCCTAATGCACTTACCATTTTTAAGCTCTGGTTTACCAACAATTCGGATCCATTTGTTTTGTTCTTTGGTATCCTTCATTTTTAACTCGATATCGAAAGGCATACTATCTTGAATTGCTTTTGAAATCGCATTTTTATATACTTCAATATCTTTTTCTAATATTATGAGTTTTGAAAATGAGGATTCCTCTGGTAAGAAGGTAGCAGGAAGGCCAAAAACTTTTTTTATTCCGTCAGACCACCAATGAATTTGATGGACTAAGTCAATCTCCCATCCACCACTTAACGCGGCTTCGTTTGTATCTTCAAATAGTCGTTTGATTCTAAAAAGTTCGTTTCGTTGACTGATAATTTGAGATTCTCTTTCTTTTTGCTCAGAAATATCTATCAAAAAACATATCTTTTCTGTTGGTAATGAGTCGTAATAGGTTACTACATTAAATTCATTCACATAAATGATTTCGCCGTTCCCTTTTTTTAGGCGGTATTCAATTGAAAAATTTCTAAGTCCTCCCCGTAGGAATACTTTTTCTTCTTCAAGGACTCTTTCCAAATCTGCCTCATGAATTAAATCTCTCTTCTTGAGTTTTCCTGAGATAAAATCTTGGGGTTGGTATTGGTAGAGGAAGGAAATATTTGATGAAACAAAACTTATTACAAAATCGGTATCATATTTAGATCGAAAGATAACGTTAGGTCCAACATCCAATACTAGATTTTCTATATTCGGATTTGGTTCTCCGCGTATCACCAGTGCTGGGCCAGTATCCAAATTTGTGAATCTACCCTGGACTCGAAACGAATTTCCAGCCAAAGTAAGGCTCAGGGCAAAATTGTGTCTTCTTTGTAAACAATCCTTTGAAAGTGATTGGAGAATAAAAAGTTCTTTAGGTAAAACAGGAAGGCTAGAAAGATTTGATCCAATGCTGAGTGCCCCGTTCGGTATATACAAATTAGGTGAAACTATCGAATATTGTATCTGGAGCTTTTGATCAACAATGATCAAAAATTCATCAAAACTCCCCAACACATCTTCTAATTTGTAATCTAAATTCATGTCAATCGACTTCGAGTCTCTATTTTAATGGACAATTACCATTGTTTGTCGTAAAAAATGCGTATGGAACTTGACCAAATTCTGTACCCGTGGGAACTTATAGTAAACGATGTCTAAGATTCCCACAATTTTTATTTCTTTTTTGATTCTTTATTTTTTAAATTTTTTACCACTATTTTCTCAGGTCCCCAGAAATCAGGGATGGGTTTTTGTTGGGTCAACTCCAAAACTCTATCTTTCTGGGAAGGAGGTACTTTCCCTCAAAGATGAATATCGATTTAAAGCTCCGGAAGGTCTTTCGAATATTCAGGAATTAGATTTTTATTTACTGTTAGGCGAATATTATCTCAGAAAAAAAGACAAGGTTGGGATTGCGAACATTTTATATGAACTAAGGAGTAAAAAAGGTGAATATTCTTTCGCGGATGCTTTGTTGACTTCCCTTTGGAAACAGTCACAAGGAGAAGAATCACAAGCAATAAAAACCTTGGATCTATATATCCAAAAAGAGCCAAATACTTACTTTCGTAATCTTGCAAAGAATATGCGATCCAATCTTTTTCAGGGAGGTGAGGATGAAAAAAAGACAATGATTCGTATGGATTGCAACAAAACAAAGCCATACTATTCTTTATGTAGGGTATTTAGGCTCCAGTATTATATTGATCTGCCGACTGGAAAAGATAAAGAGATGCACAAACATTATGTAAATATAATGCGAGTTAGCTCTCCTTTTTTTGAAGATCCAATCTTAGAGTGGATTCCCCTATTGGACCAAATTGATGAAGATTTACCTGCAAAATTAGCATTCTTAGGTTTTGTTAGGGAAGGTATTCATTTTCAAAATATGATAATGGATATGGAGAAAGTGACGGATGGATTTGTGTCTGATTTATCTTGGGAAAGAATAGCTTTTTTCCAAATCCTTCTTGGAGACTATTATTCTTCTGAAGAAAGTTATCAAAATTATTTACGAGTTACAAAAAATAAAAAACCTTCCATACTTAATAAAATTTATGTTAAGTTAGGTGCCTTATCCTTTCTTCAAAAAAACTATAAAAAGTCTTTGGATTATTATTTAAAATTGGATTTAGACAATTGGAGTGGAGATACACTTCATCCATTTTTAAATGAGCCCTTGGGTATTATGGCTGTCAAAGACTTAGTATCAACCTCAATTCAAAAAGTAAATGGAACTTCTGCCGCCATTCGAGCCCTGCAAAAGATACAAGACCCTGAAAAATTGACCGAGGCGGATATCTGGCCCAAACTTCGTATCGCACAACTTGTCATGGATGAGAATCCAGAACTCTCCGCAAAAATTGCTGATGAAATCATTTATATGGCGCAAGGAAAGGGATGGCGTCGCTTGGAATACGCGGCTACTGTTTTGCAAGGATACAATCAAATATACAAAAAAGAGTATCGAAAGTCCACAATTGAATTTACTAAGAGCCGAGGTATTCTGGATGAAGAGAACAGTTTTTATCAGTCCGAGTTCATTCGAAATTTTGGATTTGTTTTTGCGCATGCAGCCTCAGGAAAAAAAGGGCCGGTAACGGGAAACATCAGAGAAGCCATGTCAGATTACCTGACAGTTTATCCTTATGAGGACTTATTTTTTATCAGGAACTATCGGCCTATTTCTTTTGGGACAGATCAGTTTTTAGAACTGGCTTTGGCTCATTTGAAAGACGATAACGATCCTTGGGTTCTTTTTGATACAATCTACAAATTCAATTCTGTTAAATCCAATCAGGCTATCTTCGAAAGGCCTCATGCCATATTCCAAATTCCATTCGTACACGAGCAAATGAAGTATTTGGCCGGGTTTCATACAACGAGAGATTCAAAGTTTTTTGATTCAACATATGCGGAAAGCAGAGAAACGGAATCAAATTTTAGGAAAAAACTTGACGAAGAGTCTATACGTACATTAGAAAATTCTAAAAATCCTACATTTTTTTTACTTCCCTACAAAGACAGTTTGTACCTTTTTCTGTTTAACCCGAAAGAACCTAAAAAGACTGCATTAACTTGGAAGGAAGTTAAAACAACAAGGGCCAATCATTATGAAATTTTAAATACTACAAAAGAAATGGTTCAGAACTTAAAAGATGCTACCCAATTTCAAATTTTCTTAAATGAACCTGGCATTCAGTTACTGCAAATTTTAAAGAAAGAAATTTCCGATTCTGACTTTGTTTTGTTTGAGTCTTTATCTTCAAATTCAGAATCCTTAAAAAACTTAGCCTCGGTAAGCTGGGATTGTAACGCCACAAAAGCCTCTAATCAGTCTGGTTTTATTTCTGCTCCAACTTCGTACTTTGATGGTTCAAGAATTCTCAAGGAAAAAGAACGGATTCATATTTGGGATAGTATATATTCTTCCAAAAGGGAGCTTAGTCTTCCTCAATTCCAGTGGACTTGTAAAAATGATGCGGGAGTGAGTGAAGACATACAATTCCAAAGACTGCAAAGGAGGATTGACTATCGAACTGTGCCTCGAGTGATTTACTATTCAGACAAAACGTTTGGAAGATCCTTTCCTGAGGACACAAAAATTCAACTGCCTTGGGTTCGTTTTTGGCTTCGTTCCGGTGCAAAACTAGTCATCCAGTCCAATCTCCCTGGACAAAACACGGATCCAAATGAACTTCTAAACCCAGAGAGATATCGAAAGGATGGGTTCTATATCCAAGCAGGGCCATAAACCATTCAAGTGACATAATCTGTTTGAAACCTCATTACAGTATGTCCAAATGGAACGGAATTCTACGACGGAAGTTCCCCAAAAAGAAAGAAAATTTAGGCGACAATGGACTTAGGGCTTTCATTC
>JALOTI010000201.1 GCA_025457985.1 Leptospira sp. | reverse complement strand
TCCCAACCAATTTGCCTAATTTTCCTGATTTGCCCAAACGATTTTGGATTTCTGTATGGAGTCGTTTTGTGCTATCTTTAGCATGTGGAAGGTCTTCTTTTTCGGTAACAATTCCAATAAGAATTTCACCAGTGGAATATGATTTTCTTGCGACCAGATACTTCAAAAGTCCACGCTTTGACTTTTCGTTGTATGGCAATAGATTTTCTCGCCTTGCCCATTGTTTTACGGCAAGTAGAATTTCCGTTAGTCCTGGGTCCTGGATCTGGCACTCGGTTTGATCGAGGACAAAACTGGCATCTCGATTGAAAAGACCAAGATTGAGTAAAAGTTTGTTTCCAATCATCCGTCTTCCAAAAGGTACCTGGATTTTGTGACGATAGTACAAAGGTTCAGGTGAGGGAATAATGGGGCGAAATTCCAAATGACGGAATTGTTGGAACGAATCCCGTAGCCCATTCTCCTTTCGTTTCAGTTCTTTGGAATAGTCCAAATCCAAAAAGGAACAACCTCCGCAGGTTCCGAAATGTTTGCAGATAGTTAGTTTTTTTGGAGGAGTCTGGTTCATATCCTAGGTTCCAATGTCCCCACAACTTCGGATATACTTTCTTTTCCGAGTTGTTTCAACTGTTGGTCCAGATACTGGCAGATTTTATATGGAAGGAAAGGGCCTTCGTATATGTAACCGGTATACACTTGAATCAGATTGGCACCTGCTAAGATCATTTTCCAAGCATCTTCTCCAGAACTGATCCCTCCGACTCCAATAATTGGAATCTTTCCTTGTAAAACTTTATAGGCCTCTGAGACAAACTTTAATGATTTTTCAAAAAGAGGCGATCCAGACAAACCACCTTCGGGCGGATTTGTTTCGCCTAATACAGATTTGTCTAAGGTAGTGTTTGTGAGAATCACTCCATCGATATTTTGGGCAAGACAAACCTCTAGGTTATCGCGAAGATCTTCTAAACTAAGATCTGGTGCAAATTTTAGATAAAGTGGAATTGGAAATTTATTTTCGAAAGCCAATTGGATTCCAGTTATCAATTCAATAAGACTCTTTTTGGTTTGTAGACTGCGAAGACCAGGTGTGTTTGGAGAACTAATATTTATCACCGCATAATCCGCATAAGGGGAAAGTTTCTTTAAAGTGTAAACATAATCATCAACTGATTTTTCAATTTCCGTAAGTTTTGATTTACCTGCGTTGATTCCTCTGATTCCTTGTTTAGTCTGATTTTTCAATACTTGGAACGCTTTGTCGGCACCAGGGTTGTTAAATCCCATTCGGTTCACAAGAGCTTTATGGTTTGGATATCGAAACAATCTAGGTTTCTCATTTCCAGGCTGTTCTTTCGCGGTAATTGTCCCTACTTCAACGAAACCAAATCCCATGTGGATCAGTGTTGGAAACAATTCTGTTGTTTTATCAAATCCTGCGGCAAGTCCTAGGGGATTCGGGAAGTGAATCCCATCAATGGTTTGTTCCAAACGTTTGGATTTGTAGGAAAGAAAGGTAGATAGCGTTTTATGAAAAAAAGGGATTTTTTGAGAGAGAGATAGAAAGGTTGCCGCTAAGTGGTGGGCATCCTCGGGGTTCATGTGGAATAAAATAGGTTTTAGTATTTGTTCGTAAAGCAAGGGAAAAAGCCTTTCGTTTATCCTTTTTTTAGGGGAAAATCTTACAATTTCTTTCCGAAATTGGCCACTTGAATTACGTTCTCAGAAGAGACTTATTTTGATGCAAGGCGAAGAAATCCAATCTAGAATTTGGCAAGATCCAGCCGCATTTCCGCCAGAGGACATCCTCCGAGAGTTAGAAAACCTCCTTCGCTCCAATCCCGATTATTGGTTAAAGATTAGAAAAGATGGCGTAATCGTAGATTATAAATCCTCCCGCTTTATCAAGATTGGAGAGTCACCAGATGAATTCATTGGTAAACATATTTCAGAAGGACTACCCGAATACCTAAGATCTATAGCCGAAGAAGCTCTCGACTATTTATCGGGCAGAAAAAATCAAGTTTTTTGGAAAGAATACTCATATGGAGATTCGGATAATCTTCGCTATGTGGAAGTAAGATTTGTTGTCCTTTATGACGGATATATCATGTCCACTCATAGGGATATTACAGAGCGAAAACGTTTGGAAGCCGCTTTTTTAGAGAGTGAGTCTAGGTTTTTAACTATGGCTCAAAATGCCGCCGACTCAATCATCATTATCAACGAAGAAGGTTTGATACAATTCTTCAATAGAGCTGCGGAAGTCACATTCGGATATCAAGTTGAAGAAGTAGTTGGCAAAAATGTAAATCTAATTATGCCAATGCATATAAAATCCGAACATGATAATTATTTGCAAAAGTACAAGTTTACAGGAAAAAAAAATATAATCGGAAAGGGTAGAGAAATCACTGCCGTTCGAAAAACGGGAGAAGAATTTCCCTGTGAATTGGCAGTGAGTGAATTTAATACAAAAACTGGTAAAATGTTTACAGGAATTTTGAGAGATATATCTCAAAGAAAATCCCAAGAAGCAGAATTGTACCAATACCGAAACCACCTGGAAGAACTTGTCGAAAAACAGACTATGGACTTAAAGCTTGCTAAAAATATTGCGGAAGAGGCGTCCTATATGAAGTCGCTATTTTTAGCAAATATTTCACATGAATTGAAAACACCAATTCATGCGATTTTGAGTTATGCAGAATTAGGCGAAGATAAATCTGCAACTGTTCCTCCAGAAAAAATTAAAGAATATTTTCAAATCATCGACTCGTCTGGTAAAAGGCTTCTTTCACTTTTGGATAATTTACTCGACATCGCAAAACTTGAGTCTGGAAAAATGCGATATATATATGAAAAAAATTGCCTAAAAGATGCTACTAAGTTTGTTGTAAATGAACTCCGAGCGATTTTAGAAAAAAGAAATATTCGAGTTTTACTAAAAGACAATCGTGATCGATGGGAAGCTGAATTCGATATCGAAAGGATTCAACAAGTCATACGAAATATTATTTCCAATGCATTAAAATTCATTCCAGATGGAACTAATATAGAAATACAAATGATTGAAAGGGAGTTTATTCCGAGAAAATATAAGGAATATGTGAAAGGAATAGGACTTCAAATTCGAGATTTTGGACCTGGGATCCCGCCAGAGGATTTAGATAAAATTTTTGAAAAATTTATTCAATCGAAACAAGTTAAAGCCGGGACAAAAGGTACTGGACTTGGACTTTCCATCTCGAGAGAAATAGTAAATGACCATCATGGTTTGTTGTATGCGGAGAATCACGAAGAAGTGGGGGCCATCTTTACCATGTTGATCCCTGAGACTAAGGTTACTTTATCATGATGAATCTTCTTGCCGTAGACGACGAGTTGATCAATTTGATGATCATAGAAGAATCTCTGGGAGATAAGGGATATTCGATCACGAGGGCTTCCGATGGGGAAGAGGCACTTCGAATTTTGAACTCTGGCGAGAGCCAATTCCACGCAATCATCTTAGATAGACTCATGCCCAAAATGGATGGGATTGAGTTGTTAAAGAAAATTAAGAAAACGGAGAAACTAAGGGACATACCGGTTATCTTCCAAACAGCCTTGAGCTCCGTCTCTGATATGACAGAGGGTTTGGATGCAGGTGCATTTTATTACCTAACGAAACCGTATTCACGGGCACTTCTTGTACGAATTGTCCAAACAGCTATTGAACACTACATAAAACTTTCGCGTGCTAAAGAAGATTTACATAAGGGAATGGGTGCACTTAGACTTATGAATAGTGGCGGATTTAAAATCAAAACCATTCGTGAATCTCATGAATTAGCTCCCTTACTTGCAAATGCATGTCCCGATCCAGAACGAGTGCTGACTGGGATTATGGAAATTCTCAACAATGCTATCGAACATGGAAATTTGAACATCTCGTACCAAGAAAAATCGGAACTTCACGACAGTGATAAGTTGATGGAAGAAATCTATCGACGTTTGGAAAAGCCGGAGTTTAGAGATAAGTTTGTTGAGGTTATCTTTCAGCGTCATGATGACCATATTGAAATCCAAGTGAAAGATATGGGAAATGGTTTCGATTGGGAAAAGTTTCTTTCTATCCAAGCAATGACCAAAAATGCCTTCAAAACTCATGGTCGTGGGATTTTTATGGCAAAAAAATTATCGTTTGATGACCTTACTTATCGAAATGAAGGTAGAATGGCAGTGATTCGGATTGATCTAACGCCTAAAACTAGTAACTTATTAACAGATTTTCAAGAGTAGAAATTTAAAATTCAGGCTGAATCAAAGGCCCAACTCAATTTCAAATTTTATGGGAACCAGATTGATGGTTTTGCGCAATCCCGAGCGAGTGTGCTGTTTGCGTCCGTATTGAGGAATAGTTTTTATCAAATTTTGGAATAGCGAAAATATCCCAAGAGGAAATCGGAAGTGAATCTGTTTCTTGAAGAACTCTATGTAGTTTTTCTTCCTCAATGGGAGTTCTTGAAAATAAAAAAGGATTCCTGTATTCTTCCATTAAATCCGGATATTTGACATCATTCTGATCAATTAGAAGGACAAGTTCTGCACCACGCGAAGAGATATAGTTTAAAAAATCGTTTCCATAAGGACTTTGGTTTTCCATCGGATTACGTTTTTCTAACATCCATTTAAGCCAGTCGAATCCGTAAATAAAATCATGAATATATCTAAACTTAATTTTAGAATCTTTTCCAAAGAGTTCAAAGATCGAAATGAGTTTTTTTCTTTTGAGATCTAATTGTTCCAAGAAATCGGTATTAGTCGACTTACATTGATTGATAACTTCAAAAGATAAATAATCTATATCGAAAAAAATATTATGAGGAAAATTAAATTGAATGGATTCAACAATTGAGATTAAAAAATCCTCAACAAAGTTCCATTCCTCATTTTG
>JALOTI010000200.1 GCA_025457985.1 Leptospira sp. | reverse complement strand
GAAGAAAGAGTTTTTTTGAGGATATCGCCAAACGGAATCGTACCGAACTTGATAATTTAAAAATCAGTTACGTAAATGGGAATATAACAAATTTTCCAAGTCTCTCCCCAGAAGAGCTAACTAGATACAAACGATTGATTCAAGAACGGATTTCCAGACAAGGTGGTTTCCTAAATCGAGAGTCTAGTTCACCAAAATATTTTTATAGAGAATGGAATCTTGTGTCCGCTCCTAGATATTTCAAAGTTCAATCTATTGTTAAAAATGGAAAAACCATTTCAACAGTTGAGCCAGTTAAAACAGAACCTGAACCGATTGTCGAAAAAGATAAAAAAATAGCAGAAGAACCAGAGTCTATTTTTGAAAATCCAAAACATAGTATCCATAAAAAAAGAACAATTGTTACACCATAATAGTTTGGTGTAACAATCGTCTGATTCTTTTTAGGCGGCCTTTCTTTCCTTTTTGGGTGAACTGTCAAATCGTACGGAAGATGCAACTACCTTTACTTTGGAACGGCTCTCACCTTCGGGAGTTTTCCAACGGTTTTGCCTTAAGTTTCCCATAACTGTCACCTTACTTCCTTTTTTCAGGTATTCCGTACAATTTTCCCCAAGTTTTTCCCATGCTTCCACATCAAAAAAAGAGACTTCCTCCTTTTCATTCTCTTCTCCTGAAGATGTCGGATGGTTCACTGCAACCGTAAAGGTAGTTAGTCCTTTTCCATTTGGAACTTTTTTCCCTTCTGGATCGGCTGTTAGATTCCCATCCAAGATGATGTACGATAGATTTCTCATTTGATTTTCCTTTAAACGTATTTAGGTGGCCACCTGACTCTGAATGTCAGCAAATAGAGGTTTGGTCTCCTTAGTTTTAATTTTTTTTAAAAAGTTCTTGCTTAGTTTGTAAAAAAATAAGTCTGGACAGTTTTTGAATTTTTAGTCCAATTCGAATGTGGGTTTACCAATTTCCGAAATTTTAGAGATTTTAACATCCATCAGTCGGGAACTTGTCTGCCTTCACAATGAAGATGGATCTTATATTTTTGTAAGCCCAAGTTCAGAACGTATCATTGGATACAAACCAGAAGAACTCATTGGGAAATCACCGTATGAATTCTTTCATCCGGATGACCAAAAAAGTATTCAGGAAAGAGCCCACAAACCAATCTTACGCGGAAAAGAGAATATTGTTTCTACCTTCCGATACAAACACAAAGACGGACATTATATTTGGTTACAATCTAGGAACAGACTGCTACAACATCCTAAAACAAACGAAAGATATATCCATACTGCTTCGATTGATGTGACCGAGAGGCAAACCGCCGAATTGAGCCTGGCTTTTGCTGAGGAAAAATTTCGAGAATTATTTTACGCATCTCCCATTGGGCTCGTACTCGCGAAGGGTGATGGAACCTTAGAAGACATAAATCCATCTTTTGCAAAGTTTTTGGGATACGAACCATATGAACTTTTAGGAAAACATTTTTCTTCCATAAGCGAAGAATCAACTTTGGAAAAAAATTTAGAATTTAAGACCCAGGCAGACTTAGGAGAAAGGGACGGATATTCTTTAGAAAAACAATACATCCACAAAGATGGAAGCAAACGATGGGGATTTGTTACAGTTTCTGTTTTAAGAGACCAAGATGGACAGATTACCTATCTTTTAGGCCAAGTTTTGGATATCAATGATCGCAAGAATAGCGAGTCAATGCTGACTCAAACAAATGAAAGCCTTAAACAGATCACTTCTAGCTTACTGAGTCAAAACAAACAAATTCTATCATTTAACCAAATCGTTTCACATCATTTGAGAGCTCCGATCAGTAATTTAAAGTCAATTATACAACTGTTAGAGGAAACCAATAATCCATCCGAAAAAAAAGAATTAGAAGCTCACTTAAGTAAAATTGCCGACTCTTTAGATTCTATTCTGGAAGATTTAATTGCTACAATTCGTATCCAAAAGGTAGACGCCCAACAATCGGAAATACTCAATATAGGTGAGACCTTTGAACTGGCAAAAAATCTTTTAAAGGATGATATCGAAACCAAACATTTGGAAATTTATGCCGACTTTTCAAAAGCACCAGAAATCCGATTTCCAAAGGAATTTTTGATCAGTATTTTTACAAATCTTATCTCGAACTCGATTCGCTTTTCCTCCCCAAATCGCCGTCTCAAAATCGACGTACATAGCTCCAAACTCCTGCCTTATATCGAAATAAAGTTTACTGATAATGGAATTGGAATTGATTTAGAAAGGTATGGAGATCAAATCTTCCAATTGAGAAAGACCTTCCACCGAAATTCCAGTGGAAAGGGACTAGGTCTTTTTTTGATTCGATACAAAATGGAAACAATGGGCGGAAAGGTTACTATAAAATCTCAGTTGGATTCGTTTACTTCAGTAATTTTACACTTTCCTATTTCCAATGAGGAAGTATGAACCTTAAAATTTGTATTATTGACGATGATACAATCTATCAGTTTACTACTAAAAAAATCATCGAAAAGGCAGGTATAACAGCTGAGGTCTCGATGTTCTCCGATCCTGAGGTTGCTTTAGCCTCCTTTGGATCATTGGATCACCCTGAATCCCAATTCCCCGATATCATCTTTTTGGATATCAATATGCCTTTTATGGACGGATGGCAATTTTTGAATTCTTTTGAACCCATCCAAGAAAAAATCCAAAAGAAGATACATATATTTCTGGTAAGTTCATCGGTAGATGAGGCTGACACGGAAAGAGCCTCTGCCTGTAAACTCCTTTCCGGTTATATATACAAACCTTTTACGAGAGAAAAACTCTTAAAGTCTTTAGAACATTTGCAATCTTAGCTTGTCTTATTTTGAGAATTTAGTACAAGTATGACCTGGTAGGTATTATGGAAGCAATTATCTCTTGGGCAAAAATCAATCCTTCACTTGCGGTTCTTTCCGGAGTTTTTATTTTCCTCCTATTCGTATTTATCCGAGACATCACTCAAAAAAAACATACCATCCAACGCAATTTCCCCATTGTTGGCCACCTTCGCTATTTTTTGGAGATGATTGGACCTGAGCTCCGCCAGTATTGGGTCGCACATGACAAAGAAGAAAGACCTTTCGACCGAACGGAACGCAGTTGGATCTATGCAACTTCCAAAGGTCAAAATAATAATTTTGGCTTTGGAACAACGGAAGTTCAATATGAACCAGGTTATCCTATTATCAAACATAAGGCATTTCCATTTCCAGAAGAGAAAGCCTTTATATACAATAATGATCCAACTTGTATTCCTTCGCTTAAAGTCATTGGACCAAATAGACGTTACCCGTACAGACCATATTCGATTATAAATATATCTGCAATGTCTTTTGGTTCCCTTGGAAAAAATGCAGTCCGAGCTCTTAACATCGGGGCAAGAGATGCGGGCGCCTTTCATAATACAGGTGAAGGTGGTCTAAGTCCTTATCATCAAGAAGGTGCCGATGTTGTTTGGCAGATAGGAACAGGTTATTTTGGTGCCCGGGGAAAAGATGGAAAGTTTAGCTTGGATATACTTAAAGAGAAAGTAGCCACCAATCCATGCGTAAAAATGATCGAAGTAAAACTTTCTCAAGGCGCCAAACCAGGAAAAGGTGGAATTCTTCCCGCAATCAAAGTAAATGCGGAAATTGCAGCCATTCGGCATGTGGAAGTGGGCAAGGATTGTATCTCTCCGAACGCACATAGCGAATTCAGTTCTGTTCCTGAACTCATAAACTTTATCGAAAAAATTGCAGAGGCTACTGGCCTTCCTGTTGGAATCAAAAGTGCTGTAGGCGAAATCGATTTTTGGGAAGAACTGGCGACAGAAATGAAAAAGACAGGAAAGGGTCCTGACTTTATCACGATCGATGGTGGTGAAGGAGGAACGGGTGCCGCTCCCCTAACCTATGCGGATCATGTTTCCTTACCTTTTAAAATAGGTTTTCAAAGAGTATATACTCTCTTCCAATCTCACAAACTTTCTGAACAGATTGTTTGGATTGGAGCAGGAAAACTCGGATTTCCAGACAGAGCTGTCGTTGCTATTGCTATGGGTTGTGATCTTATCTATGTCGCACGTGAAGCCATGTTATCTATTGGATGTATCCAAGCTCAAAAATGCCATAACGACCACTGCCCGGCAGGGGTTGCCACGCAAAATTGGTGGCTCCAGAGAGGTGTGGACCCAGTTTTAAAAGGCAAAAGAGCTACCAAATACTTACAAGGTTTTAGAAAAGAACTTCTCTCGCTTGCGCATTCATGTGGATATGAGCACCCGAGCCAATTCACGGGAAAGGATATTGAAATCAGTCTCGGAATGAATCGATACCAACCCTTAGAAGACCTTCTTGGTTACAAAAGGGATCCAGTTCATTTTACTCACTTGCAAGACTACACAGTGTTTCCGAAACGTCAGGTATAGATGCGATCTTTTTTGATACTCATAACAGCAATCCTAATACTCTTACTTGGTAATTGTTTTGAGGCACCAGTTCAAATAACGAAAATTAAAAATGCGTATATAGATTTATCTAATTTCGATTTTTCGGGGTCTGATATAGTATCCTTACAAGGTGAGTGGGAATTTCATTGGAATACACCACCTAACAAAATTTTAACGGATACTCCCAAAAATTATATCAATCTTCCAAGTCATTGGAATGGATTGGAGTACCAAGGCAATACACTGGGTGGAATGGGTCATGCCAGTTTTCGTTTAAGGATCCGACAACCCAAAGAGCTAGCAGAAAATCTGGCAATTTTAGTCAGAGAACAAGATACATCTTACGAAGTGTACATCGATGGTAAAAAAGTCGCAAATTCAGGTGACGTTGGAACGAATGCCTTTGAAACAAATCCGCAGGTACGTTCCAGTTTGGCAGTAATTCCATACCCACCAGCAGGTTCGACCGAAACTG
>JALOTI010000199.1 GCA_025457985.1 Leptospira sp. | reverse complement strand
AGATAATTGGCACCAATTCCTCCGAGAACCAATCTTTCAAAAAGACCAGAGACATCTCGTCCCGCTTCACGTATGAGGGAGGTCAGCATAAAATTGGAAAAGTCTTCGTTTCTCTGACCCAGGCTCACCTTAAGAAAGGTTTGCCCCAATATCTTGGGAGTGATGTCTTCTCCACTCATATTGTCCTGAACTTTAATTTCCTCTCCGTTTATGATCATTTTTGCCACATCCTCTAACGTGATGGTGGAACTTGTTTCTGGATCGTAAAGACGTCGATTGGCATATCTCTTGAGGAGTTTCATGGAGAATCCATTTTAAAATGACTTTCCCTCTAGACTGGTCAACTAAAATACATTTTATGTCCCCACTCTTTGGCGCTGTTTTATGTAAAACGACAGACCCAGAAAAAAAATTGATCCAAGCATGGATCGAGGTCCATGGGATATCTTGTGTCGAAGTAAACCCAAAGAATTGGAAGGACTATCCGAATGGAATTAAGTTATTCATCAAACCAAGCCCAGAACTCGCAAAAGAGTTATTGGAATGGAGCATTGAACCATTATTAATTGGCGACTTTTCAGCTACAGAGCTAGAATCGTATAAAAAAACAGGGGTTAGTTTTTATTTCAATGATTCTATTTTAAAGATTTCTGAATTGCCAGTTTTCCCCGCAACAGAACAAAAACTTAAATTTATTATTTATACAAAAGATCCTTTATTTGACCATCAAATTCAATCTATACTTAAATCAATGGGCCAAGAGTTTTTTGTTGAGGGGCGATTTGAAGAACTAGTCCATAAAATGAAATTTATAAATAATTACATACTAATTTTAGATTGGGATAAAATACCGACTCCCATTTTTAAAATTGTCGAAACATTCGAAGAATTAAAAAAGACTCGATCTTTTCTATTATTAGGATTGAAAGATTTTTTAAAAGATAATTTGTACCAAGATTTAAAGTCAGGTATTTCCGGAATTTCAAATGTTTTGATACAAAAAGAAGAATTGATTCCAACCCTACTTTCAAGTTTTCCCATCCAAAACGAAAAAAATGGGAAGGAAATTCAAAAAGAAATAAAGAGATTTAAAATTGAATTCCAAGAAAAAAAAATTCCGATTCGAATCTCACTCGATGAAACTTTTTTTGAAAACAGAATAGAACCAAATGATAAAACAAAACAGATCTTAAATTTATTTAATTGGCTATAAGAAGAGAATTAGCCAAAAACAGAAAGATCATCTTCGTTCAATTCACTAGCGCCACGGTTCGGAAATGCTTGTTCAAAAAATAAAGCCGCCAATACATCGAAATCATCGTCTACAGGACGATTTTCTATCTCCCAAAGTTCATTTCGTCTTTTTATCAAAAGAGAAACAGTTGCATCTTCCAATGAAAACTCTATTCTTTTTGAATTTAACAATCGAATAAAATAATTGAGATTGTAAAGTACATAGTCTTTAAACAAAGTTAGACTAGCCATCGTTGGTTCATACTTTAATAGTGCTTCGGTCAGGTAACAGGCTGTTTTTAGATCTTCTGTGCTTTCGGATTCTTTGTAAGCTTTGAATATAGTATGAATACTCTCATGCATGGAAATTGTAGAGTGGTAGGAGGACCGAATTAGATCAGAAACTTCCGCATCTCCGGTTTCCAGCATTTCAAATATGTCGATAATGGATCCGGATTCTTTTGCAAGTTTTTGAGGAAGGTAACATGGATCATCACCGACTTCAGGATCGACAAGATAGATAAATAAATATTTTGTCTCAAATGCAAATCTGGATTCCTTTGGAATATAGTATTCTATCCAGATTGGCTCTTTGTAATAATCGATGGATTCTTTGAAACTGATTTCAGGCGTTACTTTCAGTGACTTGAGTTTTTTAACATCGTCAGTGATTACCTTTTTCCCTTCGACACGGGTGCGGCTCCGTTTGATTTGCCGAAGTTCCGATTTGTTTAAGAGGGGCTTCGGTTTGAAGGGCTGTTCCATGGTTTAAAGATCGTCAGATCAAAAAAACTTCATAAAGAAACTTCTCAGAAAAAATCCAATGGGGCTAATGATCCCGGTATCAGAAAATAAAATCTTTCCGTTTCCGGAGACAAAAACAGTCGTGGGATACGCACCGACTTCCCATTCTTTCAGGAGGTTGTAATCCGCAATGTAAAGATCCGACTCCGATTCTAATTTGGATCGACCAGCCTCCTCTCCTTCGTCTGCCTCGCGAATCGAAAAAAATAACGTATCTTTCGGTATAAGACTTAGATTTGCATCGAGGACTGGTTTGTAGACTTTACAAACGGAGCACCAATTCGCCCAAAAGTATACGATTCTAGGCTTTCCCTCCCAGGATTGCACAATCTCTGGATTGGGTTCCAAAGACTCCATCCCCAGATTGGGCACTGTGTGTTTCCCTCGGAAGTAGGCAAAACTAAGAGTGCTGATAAAAAATAGGATAAAGGCCATACATACCTTCCATCCATAAGGCAACTTTTTCCAAAATTTCATCTCACATTCCTTTAATGTAAGACGGGCGAAACCTCTGCGAAGTTCCCAAACATCAAAAATAAAACCACAACAAGCCAAGTTAGCCCAGAAAGCAGAACACTTCTATCCGTGAGAATGGCCTTTGTGGGGTCGTGGCCCATATTTTTAATATAGATAATATAAAGAGAGCGAAAGATAGCATAAACGACAATAGGAACAGTATAAATCATATTAGGTGTGCCGAGGTTTTTGGCAGTCTCTTGACTTACTGTGTACATCACATAGCTCACCAGAGTTAAGGAAGCAACAACTGCCATCATTAAGTCCAAAAACTCTAATGAATACTCTTCCAAAATCTTTCGGTGTTTTTTAGCATCTGATTGGAGTATGTTGATTTCTCCTCGCCTTTTGGAAAAACCCCAAAATAAAGCTAACATAAAGGTGCAAAGTAACAACCACTGAGAGAATTGGACACCGATAACAAGGGCACCGGCAATCGCACGGATCACAAAACCAATGGAAATACTCATTACATCTAAGATAACAATATGTTTAAGAATTTTGCTATAAAGGATGTTAAAAATTAAATAAAAAACAGTGAGATAAAAAAATGCGGGAGAAAGGATATAAGCACCCACCAAAGCTATCGGTAAAATAACTCCTGTTATAGAAAGTGCAATTCCTGAATCCAATTCCCCTGATGCTAAAGGTCGATATTTTTTTTCTGGATGTTTTGCATCTTCATTCCGATCTAAAAAATCATTGAATACATACTGACAACTTGCCACCAGAGAAAATAGTAAAAACGCAATTAAGACTCTTGTGAAAGATGGGACTTCAAAGACTTTTTTGGAAAATATAAGCCCAGCGAACAAAATAGAGTTTTTGATCCACTGGGGGAGACGCATTAATTTGATATAAAGAAAGATCATTTTTTCTTCGCTAGGTGAGTTTCAAGAAATCGAATTTTAAACTTTATAGTTTTGGGTGAGAGAATTGTTTGATTGAGTAGAGTGAATTGAGGACGACTTCCCGTGGAATCCATCTCGAGAAGTTCACCTGGTTTAATATTCGCAACCGTCTTTACATCTTGGAAGGACAAAAAATCTTCATAGCGGTTTGGAAGTAGATTTTCTCCGATATCAAACTTTCGTTCCAGAAGAACTTTCCCCTTCGCATCCAAAACTTGGAATTCCGTCATTGAAAACCGAATCCCTCTCTGGCGGAGAGGCTCAATGCGAAGGGCACCAAAACTTTCCACAGCATCAGGAACTGCCAATGAGATTTCGACCCATTCTCCTTTTTTGTCTACGGGAAGTTCGGCGCTGACGGATCTTTCCTCTGTTAGACGCTGTTCTGTTTTACTTTCCAAAAAGTAAATTTTTAAACTTTGGTTTTTAAGTTTGGGAAATTTATAAGAATAAGTGAAGAAGGAAGTAAGTGCAATGGCAATGACAGACGCAAGAGCAGTTAACCTGACAACGAACGCCCTTTTGTATGCATCGTATTCCGTAAAAAGAACTTCTGTTTTTGTTTTGGAAAATTGCCTTTCAAAATAAGAGAGGATTGAGTAAAATTTTTCTAAACTCTCCTCAAACTTTTTTTCATCTCCGCCCAGAATATCAGCAATTTCGACAAAAACAGAAAATTCCTTCGTTTGTTTCTCTGTTAGGTTGAGACCCGATACAAACTCTGTGAGATTTGGAAGTGTCGAAAGTTTATCCTTACCCTCAATCAGCCTGGATAGATTTACCAAATCAAGAAGGAAGGTCGGTAGAATGAGTTTAGCATCCTCAATTTTATCGTTGGTTGTAAGGATCTCGAGCGACTCCAACCTGGATTCACAGAGTTCCAATTGGGCCTTTGTCGATTTTTTAGATTCTTCTTTTTTGGTATCGTCCGCAGAAAGAGTCGGCTTTTTCCAATAACTAACAAATAAAGATTTTATATTCATATCTTATTAACTACCCAGAAATACAATTTGCGATCATCCAACTTGGATCTTAACCCCATCGTCTACTCCGCCCATTTTCGGAACGCCCGAGTGACCTGTTACTGCAATGAGAATGGTGAATATTCCCACCCTTCCTGTAAACATAATGACCGCATAGACTAGTTTTTCTATATCACCAAGCTGAGGGGTTAAGTTCAAGGAAAAACCCACCGTCGAAAAACTAGAAATCAGCTCAAAAAAGATAACGTGTAAAGAATGTTGGTTTTGGTCCAGAATACCCAGAAAAATAAAAGCAACAGCAAGAGCAACAGTAGCAAGGAAATATACACGAATTGCAACTGCTACAGAATTTTTAGAAACAATATCTCCAAACAACATAACTGGTTTAGATGGTTGGATCACATTTTTTAGGTATGCAAGTAACAAAACAAAGGTGGTGATTTTTATTCCGCCGGCAGTTCCTTGGGGTCCGCCACCTATAAACATCAGAACAGTTACGATAATAACAGAT
>JALOTI010000198.1 GCA_025457985.1 Leptospira sp. | reverse complement strand
AAAGTAAGATACGCTTTGTTAGGTGAAGTAACTCATTCAAACGTTCGGAGAAATCTGAATCGTTTTTTGGGTTTTTTTCATGAATCCGTCTTTCTACTTGGCTGATATAGAATGGATCAGTGGATTCTATACTCAATACTCTAGCAGTACCAAGTCCTTCAACCAGAATATTTGACCTACCATCTGGAAAAGATTCCTTCTGGATCACATGACCATAACCTACAATTTCTGGGAGTGGTGGACGACCTAAACCTTTCCATGTTTTCGGAAAGGGAGCAAGTCCAATTTCGCCACCATTTTCCATTGTAAATTCTAACATAGACCGATACCTAGGCTCAAAAATATGTAAGGGTAAAAATGTTCCAGGATACAGAAAAACCTCTGGGAGTGGAAACAGTGGCAAGGTGAAGGTTGACACAAGCAAAGCATTTCGTTTGAATGTATAGTTGTAAATACAATTCTTAAAAATAGGTCTTGCTTGAAAATTTCAAAACAAACTCTTGAAACTGCTTTTGAAAAAATCTCCCGAATGAAAATTCTTGTGATTGGAGATTTGATTTTGGATGAATACCTGATCGGATCTGTAGACAGAATTTCGCCGGAGGCACCCGTGCCAGTTGTTTGGGTACGGAAGGAAACTCAAACTCTTGGTGGATCTGGCAATGTGATAAAAAACTTAGCTTCCTTAGGCATATCTTCCATTGTGTTTGGCAGAATTGGAAAAGACAAGGCTGGTGAAACTCTTCAGAGTTTGGTTTTAGACTCAAAAGTAAACGATTCTGATTTAAACCTAATGGTATCGGATGCAGTTCCTACGATTTGTAAAACAAGGATAATCGCGTCAAACCAACAAGTGTGCAGGGTAGACAGAGAGGAAATCATTCCACTAGAACCCGCCGAAGAGAATCAAATTCTATCACTCTTTCAAACAAAAATTAAAGAAGCCGATGCCGTTATTCTTTCTGATTATGACAAAGGTTATTTAACTCCTAGATTAATAGAAGGTTTAATTCAAATTTGTTTAAAAGAAAAAAAAATTGTCACTGTAGATCCACAGGTGAGTCACTTCTTCCTTTATAAAGGCATTCAAATTATGACGCCAAACCATCATGAGGCGGGCAAAGCAATATCTAAAAAATTAACAACTACTGAGGAAATCGAATCTGCCTGCGTTCTTATTTCGGAAAAACTCCAATCCGAGGCTGTAATGATTACGAGAGGGGAAAAGGGTATGTCCATTTATGAGTCAAAACCAAAAGCCTTCACGCATATACCTACAGTGGCAAAGGAAGTTTTTGATGTAACAGGCGCAGGTGATACGGTTATCACCACATACACTGCTTTTTTGGCCGCGGGACTTTCTGTTCCTTTGGCAAGTTTGGTTTCGAATGTGAGTGCTGGAATCGTGGTGGGAAAACTAGGTGCAGCCACTGTTACAACAAAGGAGATTTTATTAGAACTCCAAAACTTAGGATTTTTGGAGGGCGTATGAGTTTTTTAGAGCAAATGAATTCAAAGATTGTGCCTAGGGATCAGATCGCCGACTTCAAAAAGAAATTAGAAGGAAAAACTATTGTATTTACCAATGGCTGTTTTGATATCCTCCATCCAGGTCACGTAACCTACCTAGCGCGAGCAAGGGATTTGGGTGACTGTCTTTGGGTAGGTGTGAATACGGATGCAAGTATCCGGAGGTTAAAGGGGGAGACGAGACCTGTCAATTCCTGTGCGGACAGAATGGCCGTACTTTCCGCCCTGGCATCCGTCGATTTTCTTACCTCATTTGAAGAAGATACACCAATCGAACTCCTGCATGTGATTCGCCCGCAGATCCATTCGAAAGGGGGGGATTATGTTGTGGAAACGCTTCCGGAATATACATTTTTAAAGGAAATCGGCTCAAAAATTGAAATCCTACCCTTTGTGGAGGGAAAATCGACCACAAACATTTTGGAAAAAGCAAAATCCCTTTCCTAAACGTATTGATTTCCGACCTAAATTCCAACACTCTGTAAAAAACATCTGTTCCTGAGGTCTGAATTGTCTAAGACAAAGTATATTTTTATCACTGGCGGGGTTTCTTCTTCCCTGGGAAAGGGAGTCACCGTTGCCGCATTAGGTTGCCTACTCGAGGCAAGGGGATATTCTGTATCCTTACAAAAAATGGACCCATACATAAATATTGACCCTGGAACGATGAGTCCTTACCAACACGGTGAAGTTTATGTGACAGAAGATGGTGCGGAAACCGATTTGGATTTGGGATATTATGAAAGATTTACCAAGTCAAGTTTTTCTAGGAAAAATTCTGTTTCCACAGGCCAGATCTATCACGCAGTCATCGAACGGGAGCGAAAGGGTGATTACCTTGGAAGAACCGTGCAAGTTGTTCCACATATTACGAATGAAATTCGAAATCGAATCTACCTACTATCTCGGGACAGTGAACCTGATTTTGTAATCGTGGAAATTGGTGGGACAGTTGGGGATATTGAGTCAGTTCCATTTTTGGAAGCAATTCGTCAAATGCGTTACGAACATGGCAGTAGTCAGGTTTTATTTGTTCACCTAACGCTTGTCCCTACGATAACCGCGGCTGGTGAAGCAAAAACAAAACCAACCCAACACTCTGTAAAAGAACTTTTAGCATTGGGAATCCAACCGGATATTTTGATTTGTCGAATCAATAAACCAATGTCAAAAGAAATGAAAAATAAAATTTCACTTTTTTGCAATGTCAAAGATCAAAACGTTATCTCGGCCGTAGATATTTCTACCAGTATTTATGAAATTCCAATCATGTATCGTGAAGAAAAGCTTGATGAAGTTGTTCTCAACGCACTCGGAATGGATCTAAGAAAGTTAAACTTTACGCATTGGGAAAATTTAGTAAAAAAAATTCGTAATGCTAAAAAATCTGTGAAAATTGCGGTCATTGGAAAGTACATATCTCTCCAAGATGCATATCGATCCGTATATGAATCCCTTGCACATGGTGGAATCGCCAATGATGTGTCTGTAAATGTAATTAAACTCAATCCTGAGGAAATCGATAGCAAAAATGTAAAAGACCTTCTTAAAGGTGTACACGGTGTACTCGTACCAGGTGGTTTTGGAGAGCGCGGTATAGAGGGAAAGATTTTATCTATCCAATATGCACGAACTAAACAGATACCATTCCTTGGAATCTGTTTAGGGATGCAATGTGCTGTTATCGAGTTTGGCAGAAATGTTCTTGGATTCAAAGATGCCAATTCAACAGAGTTTCAACCAAATGTCGAATACCCAGTGATTTCGATGATTGAGGAACAAATGGAAATTGAAAGAATGGGTGGGACAATGAGATTAGGAGCCTATCCATGTAAGATAAAAAAAGGAAGTTTGGCTTACACAGAATACAAACAAGAAAAGATTTCCGAACGACATAGACATAGATTCGAATTCACCTTACGATTCAAAGAAGATTATGAAAAAAAGGGAATGAATATATCGGGTTTTTCGCCAGATGAAAGTTTGGTGGAAATAGTTGAAATCCCGAACCATCCTTGGTTTATCGGGGTTCAGTTCCATCCAGAGTTCCAGTCAAAACCTACGGATCCACATCCACTATTTAGCGGATTCATCAAAGCTGCATCCAAACTTTCCAAAAAATCGGAGGAATAATATGTACGATATGATCACAGAACGGGAGTTTTTTGGTAAAAAAATTGGAGGCAGACATCCATTTTTTTTAATTTCGGGACCTTGTGTGATGGAGAATCAGGATTTGCTCGATCGAGTTTGCGGTGAAATGAAATCCATTTGTGATGAATTGGGAATTGTTTATATATTTAAATCTTCTTTTGACAAGGCGAACAGATCATCAATCAACTCGTATCGAGGACCAGGGATAGATGAGGGTCGAAGGTTATTGGATTTTATAAAAAACAAATACAACCTTCCTGTCCTAACAGATATTCATGAGACAATTCATGTAGACCCTTTAAAAGATACAGTGGATGTCTTCCAAATTCCGGCTTTTTTATGTCGACAAACAGATCTTATTTCAAAGGCAGCGTCCACAGGGAAGTGGGTGAATGTAAAAAAAGGTCAGTTTTTGGCACCAGAAGATACAAGGCATATCAAAACTAAAATCCAGGAATCCGGATCGGAAAAGTATCTTGTTACGGAAAGGGGTGCAAGTTTCGGATATGGAAATTTAGTATTTGATGTACGTGCACTTCCCATGATACACAAATACGATATCCCGATTGTTTATGATGGAACTCATTCAGCTCAACTTCCAGGTGCCGCTGGAAATATTACGGGAGGTGTCCGCGAATTTATCCCTCATATGATGCGAGCCGCTGTGAGCGTAGGCGTCGAAGGATTGTTTATGGAAGTCCATCCAGATCCAGAGAATGCTTTATCGGATGCAACAACTCAATTCCCTCTCTCTAAAGCAAAAAAACTTTTAAAGGATTTATTAACCATCGATCGACTTGTTAAAGGATCGATTTTGGAAGAAAGTTAGGTATATTATGAAGTCCTTTTTTATTCTTTTTCTGTTCCTAAGTTTAGGTTGTAAGGAAAAGGAGTATCTACGCATTGAGCAGGAAAAAGAGTCCGGGTCTATGGTATCAATGCGCAGTTTTGATCGAAGTTCTTATAAAGAAGACGGAGAACTCGAATGGAAGTTACATGGAGATGAGTCTTATGTTTTTCCAAAGGAAAATCGAACTGTGGTATATGGTTTTTCTTTTTTACAATATGAAAAGGGTAAAAAAAAGTCGAGTATAACTGGTGAACGAGGGGAAATCAACCATTCAGAAAAATCTGTTGAATTAAGTGGAAATGTACGTGTGAAGACAGATGATGGAAAATACATCGAGTCTGATTCTCTCCACTATAATTTGGAAGATAAAACGTTAACCTCCGATGCAGAAGTCTTAGTCTATTCCGATGGAACAACCATTCGTGGAAAGGGTTTGCGG
>JALOTI010000197.1 GCA_025457985.1 Leptospira sp. | reverse complement strand
CCCGCACTGCTATTCTATATTTTTAGGAATTTCATCAATTTTCTAGACATTACTTATGGATGATGAATAATTATCGCGGACAGAATGGCCTGCTGTTGAACAGTGTGCTGTACGTCGTCAATATTCAAACCGTGCTATTCATTTAGTTTCAGGAGTGCACTTTAAAGTACCCACTATCTCCGCAGTGGAAGATTTTGAGTATAATTCTTTAACACTTGGCATATCAAGTCCATTCTATTGTACCTGGGCAGCATTCTGCTGACATGATTGCTTCATTAACAGTCGATGCAGGCAACAATATGTATGTACTCATGTATCTCCAAATTAATGGGTTGGTATCACTCTATCTCGGATACATTAGTGTATATACTGTTCGAGCGCCAAGCCCGTACTTCGCTCTTTCGTGTGTCTGGTTCGATGTTGCCTATTGTTTATTTAATTTACTTACCTACTGAAACAGGATTTCGCCGCAAAGCGCGAAATTAAATGATTGTGATTCCAGAACAACCTTGCCCATTGGAATAGGAGATGTAAAATAAATTTTACTGTTCTCAACTTAGCCTTTGTAATCACTCATTTTTTCGTCTAAGGAAGGCTGGAATATCATAATCTTCCCCAAAGTTTTGAAATGGGGATTTGTTTTGCGATAAAGCTCGATTTTGTTGGCGGATCCCTCTCGGAATTTCTGATTCCTTCCCGCTCAAAGTTTCGTTTGAATCAGGTTTTCTGATATAAACATGTGAGCTAAAGTTTTCTTCACCTACGGCTTTCTGATCTCTCGGAATTTGTCTCTCTCTACGTTTATGAAAACCTGTTGCAATCACTGTCACACGGATTTGATCTTCTAGAGATTTGTCTTCATTAAGTCCGATGATGATATTCGCATCTGGATCAGCTTGGGCAGTGATAACTTGTGACACTTCATTCCACTCATGGATTGTTAGGTCACTCCCACCAGTAACATTGATAAGAAGAGATTTTGCACCTTGTATACTAGAGTCTTCCAGTAATGTATTATTGATGGCTTGTTCGACGGCTTCAGTAACTCGACTATCTCCTCTTCCTTCCCCAACTCCTAAAATCGCATCCCCAGTGTCTTTCATAATCGTTTTTACATCTGCAAAATCCACATTGATGATGCCAGGATGGTTGATGATATCGCTAATACCTCGAACGCCGTTTAGCAAAATATCATCGATAACTCGAAATGCCATATCGACTGCAGTATTTTTATCTACTACCTGAAAGATTGAGTCATTACGAATTGTGATCAATGTATCCACATTGGCACGAAGTTGTTCAATTCCTTGTTTTGCAAGATCGGCCCGACGTTTGCCTTCAAAAGCAAAGGGGACTGTTACAACTCCCACTACGAGACATTTCATTTCTTTAGCAATAGCGGCAATCACAGGAGCTGCACCAGTGCCTGTTCCACCACCCATACCCGCGGTGACAAAAACCATATCTGCGCCTTTGAGTGCAGTGATGATTCTTTCTTTGTCTTCTACGGCAGCTTTTTGACCAAGCTCAGGATCTCCACCTGCTCCCATCCCTCGAGTGACTTTATTACCAAGTTGGATTTTCATTTCCACTGGCGATTTGAGTAGCACTTGTTCGTCGGTATTCATCACGATAAAATCAACACCAGTCATCTTTGCATTCACCATTCTTGTAACGGCATTCATTCCGCCACCACCGACTCCGACGACTTTTATGATTGCAGGGCTTGTTTTTTCTTCTTCTAAATACAACATTGTTTTTTCCTTAGAGATTATTCTCCATCCAACGACGAACTTTTTTCATCCAACTGTCTTTATCGGAATTAGAGTGAATGTTTCTCTGTTCCAAATTTTGAATTTTTGATGAGTATTTGATAAGGCCTATTGCAGTCGCATATTCGGGGGAGGATACCTTGTCTGTAAGACCTGAAAGCCCTGCAGGTTTTGCTCTGCTGACCGAAAGTTGAAAGACTTCTTCAGCAAGTCGTTCGATACCAGATAAAAGAGATGTTCCACCCGTTAGGATCACTCCTCCCGCTAGATACGATTTAAAACCAGAGCGAACAAGTTCGTGGTCTATCATTTCTAGGATTTCGCGAACTCTCGGTTCCATGATTTCAACGAGTTCTTGACGGAATAAAGATCGACTCGGTCTGCCCGAGATCGAAGGAATTTCTATTTTTTCGGTTGGATCAATGGCATCCACATTCGTATGACCGTATCTCTTTTTTAGAACCTCTGCAGTTTCAATGGTGGTCTTTAATCCTATAGAAAGGTCACTTGTTATATGAAAACCACCGAATGGAATTACACTTGTGAATGCAATTCCTCCATCTACATAAACGATGATATCACAAATTCCAGCTCCAATATCTACAACGGCTGTTCCTAAATCTTTTTCACCAGTTGTGAGAATAGCTTCCGAAGATGCAAGTGAGGAAAGAACTCTATCTACCTGCATGAGGCCAGATTGTTCCACACAACGATCAATATTATTTAGAGCAGTATTTCCACAAGACACAATATGAACTTCTGCTTCTAGTCTAACACCTGTCATTCCAATCGGATCCTTAATATTGACCTGATCATCTACTTTAAATTCTTTTGTTAGTACGTGGATAACTTGTTGGTCTCCTGGAACGTGGACAGATTGAGCAGCTTCCACAACCCGCATGATGTCCATCTCGGTTACAATTCGTTCACGATTCGTAACTGCAATGATTCCTTTTTCATTAAATCCATACACAGATTTACCAGAAACATTTACGACTACAGCCCCCACTTCCGTGCCAGCCATAAGCTCTGCATCGCCAAATGCTTCAATGATGGATTTTGTCGTTGTTTCAATATTTACGACTGATCCATTTTTTATCCCAGAAGAGGGATAGACTCCAGTTCCAATGATTTCAATTTCATATTCACCTACAAGTCTCCCAATCACAACTTTTACAAGTGAGGAACCAAGATCTAAAGCCGTAATGATCGGGAAATCTTCTTCTGTCATATTAATGGTATACTGCGTCCTCACCACGGAGGTCTATGGAACTAGCACTGATCCCTTCATTTTCTAAGTAGGCAAGAGAGGCGTATAATTTTCGAAAACTATATAACGAGAGTTTATCGCCCAAATAGACTTTGATTCGCGAAGGTGAATAGGTAAATAAAAGATGTTCGCCATCGTTTTCGATCGTAATTTCAGAAATCCTATTTTTTAATTTTGGATAGGTAGTAAAGGCTTGTCGCAAATCTCTTGTTATGTCCATAATTTGTGTACCTTCGATTTTGCCTTCTGCCACTGGGAAATTTCCTGTAATTACGATCAGATGATTTGCTAAAACATTGTCTTTCGATAATATTTGAAGCGATTCATCAACCTCATATAGAGAATTTCCAATATGTACTACAAATTCTGCGACCTTCTCCTCTATCTTGATATGTAAAAAGCCTTCCGGGTCCCTTTTCACTCGTACTTTATGAATTCTAGGATGTAACAGTAGTTTGGTTTCCCATTCCATCCAATTACTCGTATCCGGAGTCTCTTTTTCCAAACCTAGGAATTCGAATATACTATCTGGACCAAGTACGACCAATCCCTCGAACTGTACCTGCCGAATCGGTTTTGCCCGGTTTCCCCACTGAAAAACCAAAACAATCGCCACCAAAGCCGAAACCAAAAGAACAATCGGGACGAGAAAGCGTTGCCCAAGTCGTTTTTCTGGCATTTCTGGAGGGGTGTCAACCATATATTGATTATGTCACATATGGGGTCAGGATGGAAAGCATTCTTTGTTTGGCGGAGGGTATAAAAAAAGACCAGGTTTCCCTGGTCTCTTCCTTAAATTGAGTTGGACTTAAGTCTTATTTGAAAGCGACTTGTCTAGACTCTTCGTGGAGTTCCATAGAAACTCTATTGTACTTAGCTGCTTCTTTTTCAAGATTTGCAGCACGACGAAGGAGTTCCTTTTTTTCAAGATTTTGGCTAACAATTTTACCGCCTCGAGTTGCATTTGCTCTTTCTCTTAGGGAAGCAGCAAGTTCCATCTTCTCTTTTGCGATATTTGCCAAGTACTCAGATACTACAGATTTTTGAGCTGGAGTTGTTGCTGTCTCAACGATAGCCGACTCCAAAAGCTCAAGTCTTTCGTTTGTATCTAATGCTTGGAGGTTTGCTGTTGCAAGCCCAAGAGCCAAAACCGTTGTAGCGATTATCTTTGTTGTTTTCATGTTTAATCCTCTCTAGAATGGAAACCTCTTTGGATTTCCTCTTTCTCTTTATATGACTTTATTCTGAAAAAAGTTCGATTAAATTCAATCGAAAAAATCAGCTAATTCGATAGAAATTGGATAAAAATGAAAAAAAAATACAAAATTGGATTAAAATTAATCTTTATTGGATTAAATTTAATCTTTTTTTATGTATTTCTTGTGGATTCTCGCACTGATGGAAGATCTGAGTCAGGTTGGTGAGTTGACCCTAATCTAAGCGTGGGCTTGATTAGGGTGCAGGGCGTTCGCGAATTGAGAATTAATACTTTGTTTTTGTATAACTCAACTTTTTATTTAGGATGATCTCTACTGTAGTGACTTCCCCAGATTTTACATGTATTTCTGAGTTTTCGAGTTTCATCTCTTCCATAAAACTAGCACGAATCTCATACTTACCAGGTTTTAGATTGGTAAACCAAAACGTTCCATCCTTGTCGGTTGTCACCTTCGGAATCTGATTTGTGGATACTATTGTTGGCATGAAGATCGGATGTTTTTCGATCGGGTTGTCAAGAGTCTTGAAAAAAACACGACCTTTGATCGCTCCGTAACCATCCATGGAGCTGATAGCGTCTACGTTGGTCGTTTGTTTGGGAATCACGGCGGCAGCTGTTTTATAAACAGGGTATTGGTCTGCAAGGATTTCGATTTGGTGAACCCCTGCCGGTAGATTGTCTATTTTTACGTTGTAGATATCACCTTGCACGAGAGTG
>JALOTI010000196.1 GCA_025457985.1 Leptospira sp. | reverse complement strand
GTAAAAAAAATATCGAAGAGACTCAATCCACGATGGAAGATTCCCATAAAAGTGTCGAATCACTCTCACAGACTTTAGAAAAATTAAAGGCTGTAGTCCATGTTCAAATTGAAACGAGTAGAAAGATGAACGAAAACTTAGGAGAATTTGAATCCTTGATTCGTTCTGTTGGCGAAGCGTCTAAAGAAGAAAAGATGGTAGTTCATGAAGTTTCTGAATCCTTACACACATTCTACGAGTCATTAAAAGAAGCTTCCCTTGCTACGAACCAAATTTCACAAGAGATAAAATCTTTAGTTGAGATAGCGGCTAACTTAGATTGAACTCAAACAAAAAACTGTTGGTTTTCGCCGTAGTTTTTTAGAACTCCACTCAGGAGCAATTTCTCTTGGTTATCTAAAATAAGCTGATTTTGATAAAAAAATTCCAATAGCACATCCTGATCATTTTGGTCGATTTGAGATAACTCATGCAAAAGTATCGAAAGTCGATTCGGGTTTCTTTCCTGAGGCGGTAATTTGAATTCTTCATCAAAAGGAAAAAATTCTTTCATCTCTTTAACGAAAGATTCCCATTTTCGAATCTCATCCAGGACAAGGCTAATCCTCTCGAAAAACTTACGTTCTGCGGGATTATCTTGGTTCACCATTACCAATATCATACGAATGTATTGGTAGAGACTTGTGTTATTAAAAAAAATGGATCTTGTTTCGGAATCTGGAATGGGTTCAAACAATTTTACAAGGACTGAAATTCCTCCATCTGATTCTTCCAATCGGTTGAAATAAAAATCCCATTGGACAGCATCCAAATTTGCCACCAAAAGAATTCGTAAGTATACATCTTGTAAAATATCCGAACCATCTAATAAAATACGTACACTCTGTTCTGGCGATATTTGTTTTACTAACTCGTAGTGGTAAGCAGTTTTTCCAGGTTGATCTTTTTCTAAAATACTACCAAATCCAAAAAATAAAAATTGGATGATCAATTGAGTCGGAAGGTCTTTTCGATTGAGCAGTTGAACTATTTCTTCCTCCTCTCTCAGAATCCAAAGGTATTTGATAAAATACTCACGTAACTCCTCTACTTCGAAAAGAATCTCTAGGTATTCTTCCAAATATTCGGTTTTGCATAAAAAACGTAAGGTATCCCGAGCATTTTCGGGCCCCGCTTTTTTCCAGAAATCCCAAATCAACGGATTCACAATGGCAGAGACGAAAAAACTTACATCTTTCCGACAACAGGTTTGTCCCAATTTCGAACAACTTCAACCAATCGTCCAAGAGAGGACCGAATTGGCTCCTCGTCTAAGCCACTTCGATTTCCACCCACAGGGGCCATAGGACCGTCAATGGAAAGCATAGCCAAACCATGGATTTGACTCCAGGCGAAAAGAATCTTCGGTCGATTTGATTGTCGTTTTTTTGGATCGGAGTCGATGGCGAGCGCCAATTCACGAAATGCCAATTCCCCCGCTTTTTGGAATCTTTCCGAACCTCGGTTGATGCGATCCGAGTGGAATAGCATTTGGAAGAGTTTAGGATCCTGTCTCGCAAACTGGACATAGGCAGAACAAACTGAAAACAGAGGGTCGACTTCTGGCTGAGCTTGTTTGCTTTGGATAATGAAGTCCGCCAGTCGCTCGAATGTCCGGACCCCTATTTCCGTAAAAATCTCTCCCACTTCTTTAAAATAATGTCCAGGAGCACTATGGGCAACACCCGCAGCTTTGGCACATGCACGAAGCGAAAAGGCTTCCATGCCACGAGTACGTATCCAATCCTCTCCTGTTTGCAAAAGGGTTTCATAGAGATTTCCATGGTGGTATGGCTTTTTATTTCCTGAAGGCATAGATCTCCCAAAAGAATCCTTTCCTAAGTTTCAGAAAACTACAATTATATCTTGACAGTATCCAGATTGGTTTTTTAGATAATCTTGACAATGTCAAGATATAAGAGGTATCTATGTTACTAAACTTCGTCTCCCGTGTTTCTATTCCATTCCTCCTTTTGGTTTCTGTCCTCGGTGGGTCTGTATCAGCAGAGCCGATCCGATTGCCAAAAGAAGGCTTCAGATCCAATATACTTTGGCCCATCTTCCCAGGCGGAAAATTCCGTTTTGTCTACCGCCGATCTCTGCATGCAAACGAAGCCTGGCGAACGGACCTTCTTTTAGGCCTTGGTCATTCCGTACCCGAAAATCGTCCTACAGAAGGTACCTTTACAGAAACTTCGGGTATTTTGGGGTTCCGGCAGTTTCTGAAAAGCCCTTGGCATTTCGAATTCCAAGCCGCTTACGGGAGAAGTCGACTTACACAAGCAGTAAGTCCAGGTCCGACAAGCCTACGATCGCTAGCACTTGCGAGTAATAGTATCGATTTATATGTATTAGGTGAGCTGATTCAAAAGAGAAGTTATACGAGCATGGATTTGGAACTGATGGCTCTCATTGGTTATGAATGGAAGTTGAGCGAGAATTGGTCCCTGGATTTGCAAGCAGGGGTTGCGAAAGTGGTGTCAAAATCCAATCCCTGGCCCATTTATGCGGATGCAAATCGACGAGAGATGGTCGGAGAAACCGCACTTCCCGTCGGAGTTGTAAATGCAACCTACTGGTTCTAAGGCAATCAGGAAAATTCCACTTCAAGTTCCAGAGGGATCGAGCACATAGTTCCTTAGGTTGCCTCTGGGGAAAAAGGATACCTACTTGCATTGGCGTTCCAGTCTAAGGGAGGAACGTATTTCCCATGAGTCTCTCACGA
The DNA here is from genome assembly GCA_025457985.1 of Leptospira sp. Lineage (GTDB taxonomy): Bacteria > Spirochaetota > Leptospiria > Leptospirales > Leptospiraceae > Leptospira_A. The sequence continues at coordinate 2,234 of JALOTI010000196.1, read as the reverse complement.
AACTTAAAAACTCAGATTCAAAAGTTATCCCAAGAAGAAATCGAACGACTTGTACAGATGGGATGGGAAGACCGAACGCCTTTTGAGGCCATCGAACAACAGTTTGGTTTCTCGCCGAATGAATTTGTAAAATTGATGCGGCATGTATTGGATGTCAAGGCATTCCAAAGATGGCGACGCAGGGTTTTTGAACAAGGCCAGCTCAAAAACCAAACCTTACGTGGAATCAAAACCACACGTTTTAAGTGCTCTCGCCAATCAGTTGACGGTGCCACCAAAGGTTGGAAATAGAAAAAAAGCCTACTTCATAAATTTATTTCCCCTTGCTTTATTTTCGAGCGAAATCATACTTCAAGGAAAGCATGGGGATAAGTACTTACGTGTATTTCATTAACCAAATTCTGAATCTGTTCCAATCACTCATTCCCAGGACAAAGAGTAACATCGTCCTTCTCAATATTTGCCTTGGGATTCTTTGTTTCTCCACGAATTGCAAACTTCCCGAATTGAATGCCACCTGTGACCCAAACTCAAAAAACTTCTTTCTTTCGAGTTTGGTTTCTAATTCCCAAATTTGTTTCAATCTCAATTCAGGAAACTCGGATCCCCTGAACACACTGTACTTAGTGGACAGGGCAAATGGTTTTATCTATTTTTTCAATACCCGAAGTGATGGTGTTCTCACACCCAATGGCTCGATACAAACATCGCTCACGAATCCATTGTTTCTTTTATCAAATGGAAAATACGTAGTGGCAAATGGTGGAAATATTTTTAAGTCTTATTTGCGGAATCCAGATGGTAGTTTAACATTCAAAAATGATTACACCTCCACCAATATTCCTGTTTTTATGCAAGGCTCTTCCGCATTCCATTCCAGTGGAAAGTTTTTTTATTATACAGTAAACACTGCCGCGTCCGTTACTTCTTTCTCCAAGTTACAGATGGATGAATCGGGTTCGTTCTTTGGGGAAGTTACTACTACCGAGGCAAATAGATTTTGGTACGTGTTAAGCCCGATACATCCCACTCAAAATTTTTTTATGACCTTTCATCAATCTAGTTTAGGAATCACACGAATCTTTTATCCCATTTCTGATTTGAACACGGGAGCTCTCGGAACTTCAACAAACGACAGTTCAATTTCTCAAGCAATTTTGTATCCTGAAAACGGAAACTGCGTCTTTTCTTTAAATGCTAATTTTATGTACTGTGCAAATATGTCCAGTCTAGGTAATAACGGAACGATTGTCCAGATGTCAGTCACACCGACGACCAATACCGTAATTGGAACAAGCATTTTAGTGCAAAGTGTAGATCCAAACCAATCACCCAAATCAGTTGTACTCCACCCGAACGGCAACTATATCTACGCCTATGGAAATACAAATATCTATGCCTACAGTGTAGACCAAACAACAGGTATCATCAATCAAGCTCCCATAAGCGTTACCCCCACTCCCGGAGGTGCATCTTGCCCAAATAACACAAATATTTCGCGCCTTGCCATCCATCCAAAGGGAAATATGTTGTATGCCGTTTGTGTTGCCAACTCGGCGACGAACCAACTGGGTTCGTACCCAATTAGTAGCAATGGTCAACTCTCGAGCCCAAGCCTCCTTCCCATTCCGAATAACACGAATTGGATGACGCTTCTTTTTGTGGAAGGAAAGTAATCTATATAAACGAGTTAAGCATTTGTTATCGATTGTTATTCGAAGTCGAGGGCAAATAAAAACAGAGGAACCACAACGAGAGCATTGATTCCTCCATGTAAAAAAGTCATAAGCCTATACGTTTGGAAATCGAAACCAAAAATCCATTGGAACTCATAACAAATTGCAAGAAACAAAGTACATAATACGAGGCTAAAACAAAAACCCATAAGGTACTTTGATACTTTCTTTTTTAGGAAAGTCCTTGCATACAGGATTGCGGAAGGAATCAAAAGACAATAGCTCACGACACCAATTCTTTTTAAAACCTTGGATTGGTAGATACCTATGGCAATGATTAGGAAAAAAATAGCAATAAAGAGAATCAATATGGGAATTACTTTCGAATCTGGATTTTTTTTAGAAACATAAACCACTCCAGATAAAAACAACCAACCTATAAAACACCCATGCACCGCCGCATAGAGACTCCATGTTAGATCAAATCCGAGGAGGTAGAATTGATTCGACGCAGATACATACCAGATGGTCGAAACCATACTGAATCCCAAAGGAAGA
>JALOTI010000195.1 GCA_025457985.1 Leptospira sp. | reverse complement strand
CAATGGTTATAAAGATTCGGCTGTTTAGGTCGTGGTAGTAAAAATTGGCTATATTTTTTTCTTTGCCATAGCCCCAGTAAAAATAATCACCAACATACACACCTTCCCCGAAGGCAATAGGATCCTCCGATACTTGATCAGATAAAATAGTTTTTTTTACAATCGAGTCCCTGTCGGCTTTGTTTAAAATCGTAGCTTTTTGAAAGGCAAAAGCAAATTTTTGTAAGTCCTCTGGTGAAGAAAAAACTCCACTATTTCCGAGTAGAGGATCTTTATCATCAATGGAACTCAATTTCATATCGAGCGGTACAAAAATCTTTTCTTTTATAAAATCAGCATAAGTTTGCTTCGAAACGATCGAGATTATCTCTCCTAACAATACATAATCAAGTCTTGAAAATTTCCAATATTCGCCTGCCGAGAAGCTTGGAATTTTTTTTGAATCACGGAAGGCATTTAACACTTGGGATTTTGATATTGTTGGCTTTTTTTCTTCAAAATCGCTTATGATTTCTAATAATTTTGGGAGCCCTGATGTATGACGGAGTAAGTCCGAGATTTTTGTTTTGGGATCAGGATACCATTTCAAGTAGCTTTTTACTTTATCATCTAATTTGATTTTTGATTCAGATTTAAGAATATGAATAGCTGTTGCAGTAAATAATTTGGATGTCTCACCGATTGGATAACTATGTTTTTTATATAATTGTTTTGGATTGTTTTTTGAATCTGGGATAAGAGAATCACGGTACAAAATGTCCTGATCTTGAGAAATCAGGACAACACCATAAAATCCTTCGGCCTTTAATGCCTTTCGAATCTGCAGTTTTGTGTCATCAGACAGAGTACCAATTTCATACTCGTTACAACTTTGAATTCCAAAAAAAAGAATCCAAATATTTAATAGGCCAGAAACAACTCTCCAATTCAATCAAATCAACCTCTTTTGATTAAACTTGGATAGTAACCTTCAGGCGCCTCAAAACCAAGGAGGTCCAAAACGGTAGCTGCAACATTTGCAAGTCCAGGGTTTTGAATTCCAGGATTTAATTTGATTTCATGTTTTGGATCAAAAAGTACAAATTGTACGGGATTCAAGGTATGGCTTGTTTTAGGAATCGGAATACCTTCCTTTGTAAACTGTGCTTTACCTTTTTTGTCTAGTTGATACATTTCATCTGCATTACCATGATCTGCAGTAATACAAAGAATTGTATTTGTATCTTCACAGATTTTTTTGAGTCTCTCAAGGCATGAGTCTAGATACTCCAATCCTTTCACTGTGGCATCCATGTTTCCCGTATGACCGACCATGTCCCCATTAGCGTAATTGACTCGTAAAAAAGGATACTTATGAGATGTGAGAGCTAAGATTAGGTTATCGGTTATTTCTTTTGCTTTCATTTCTGGCTTTTGGTCAAAGGGAATTACATCTGATTTAACTTCTTCGTATGTTTCCAATTTTTGATCAAAGTATCCAGATCTATTTCCATTCCAAAAAAAGGTAACGTGACCATATTTTTGTGTCTCTGAAAGTGCATATTGGGCGATTCCTTTATTCGCTAAATACTCTCCCATGGTTCGGTCGATTGCAGGTGGCGAAACTAAGTATTGTTTGGGTATAAACAAATCACCATCATATTGCATCATTCCTGCATATTCAACATTTGGAATTTGATTTCTTTTGATTGGAAGATTAGATTCTGTAAATGCCCTAGAGATTTCTATTGCTCTATCTCCTCTAAAATTGAAAAAGATTACGCTATCGTTTTCTTTTACAAGTCCTACTGGTTTCCCATCTTTGTCGGCAATCACAAATCCTGGCAAGTATTGGTCAATTACGGCTGGATTCTCTTTTCGAAATGTTTCAATAGCTTCGATTGTACTTGGGAAGGTACGACCTTCGCCTTCCACATGAATCTTCCATCCTCTTTCGATCATGGACCAATCAGCTTCGTATCGGTCCATAGTGATTTCCATTCGTCCACCACCTGAGGCGATTAGAACATCATGACCATTCTTCCTATGTTGGTCAAGAAATGCTTCAAAGGGAATCACATAGTCCAGCGCCGATTTTTCCGGAACATCTCTTCCATCTAATAAAACATGAATTCGGATTTTGGTGATTCCCTGTCTGATTGCATTATCTATCAGTGCTTTTAGGTGATCGATATGACTGTGTACATTTCCATCTGAAAGAAGCCCAATGAAATGAAGAGTTGAGCTTTTGGTTTTTGCATTTTGAATTAATTTAGTCCATGTTTCACCAGAAAAAAGTCGACCAGAGGCAATTGATTCAGACACCAATTTTGCACCTTGGTCAAAGATTCTCCCAGATCCAAGTACGTTGTGTCCAACTTCGGAATTTCCCATATCTTCGTCGCTCGGCATTCCAACTGCGGTTCCGTGTGCTTTTAGAAGTAAAACAGGTTCTTTTTCCCAAAGATTTTTTAAAGTAGGCATCTTAGCCTTGGCAATAGCATTTCCATCATTTGCGTCTTGTTTGGTGAATCCCACTCCATCCAAAATTACGAGTAAAACTTGTTTAGCTAAAGGTCCTTTGGGATGGTTATTTAGAGTTAACATATATTAGATTCCTCTTCCTATTTCCATTATATTATTTTAAGGTAGATTTTGCAACTGGAAGATATCAAAGGGAGTTAAATCAACAGAGATTGGAATAGGGTTCAGCAAGATATTCCCTTGGTTTGTGTCATAAACTAAAATTCCGGGTCTCGTAAAGTCAGTGGATCCTACTAAAAGTTTTCCATCGGGAGTGAGGTGGAGTCCGGAAAGACTGGTGCCGACGTTGCCTGGTATCGACAGAAGTGTTCCAATTTTTTCACCTGTTCTCGGTCGGAACACTTGAATTGATTTATTAAATCCTGCATCCAAAATTGAGGCATAACCCAACTCTTCATTCTTGATTTGGAAAGATAGGATGTCTCCGCCAGCCGTAGTTTCGGAGTATAGTAAATTCGGTAAAAATTCTCTCCTACCGAGATGAAAAGCGACCAATCCTCCATCCAACTGTGAGAGAAAACCAACACGACCCACACAGGAAAACACCAAGATCGGTTCCCCATTCCAAATAAGTTTTTGAATTTTACTTGAAGGGTTTCGAAAAGGTAGATCGTAAACTCGGACTATCGAATTTAAATCCATATCGATTTCGATAAGATACGAAGTTGAATTAGGTGGCAAAAATCCGGAGGCATCATTTCGATCCAATCTCTGCAAAAGTAGAAAAAGTCGATTTTGGCTTTGTACCATATAAGAAGACTCAACAGAAGAATCGACAACACCGGAAGTTGAAAATGTCTCTCGGAGTGGTTCGAGAGAAATAGATCCGATAACAGTCCCGGAGATTCGAGAATAGATGGGTAACTCCAAGGAATTATAAAGACTTATGAAATATTTGTCATTATATACACTTATGTCTTGTGGGTTTTTGCCTTGACCAACACTAAACTCTTGTTCTGTTACGAAGGCCAGACTCGGATTTAATACTTGAATACTATCTCTATTTAATCGGTTTATTATATAAACTTTGTCTGAAAAATATCTTCCGACTGCATCCGAATGAATTGGTATAGATGTGGGAAAAGTAGTTAAAGAGTTTGGCTCAAATGTTTTAAACCTACCCCCGCTGCTAAAATCCGAAGTAACAACTCCAACTGAGGTCGGTGAAGATGAAAGAAGTAAAAATTGTAATAAGTCAGGTTTTTGAATATCTAACTTGTTACAGTCGATTAATAAAAAGATGATTAAAAAAACACTTGGGAATGGCGTAAAGAATAAGTTTTTCATAGAATTTAAAACCGATAACTTCCTGTTAGATAATAGCTTCGACCGGGCAAAGGATAGCCCACTAAGTCTTCAATGCGAGTGTTTAACAAATTTCGTACTTCAAATCCAAGTAAAAATTCATTTCCTGTCTCAAGATTTTTATAAGGAATATAATTGATGTAAATATTTACGAATTGTCTGGCAGGTAAATATCCTAAAAATTCGTTTGTTCTATCTCTAAAATTTGCACCAATAAACTGGTATTCTAAACCAATTTCTCCCCAACTGGAAAAGTAGGCAAGCAGTGTAGAAACCTGACTTTTAGAACGAAGCGGAAGAAATTTTCCGTTTAATGCTGGTGAGTCGGAAATGTTTCTAGCATCTTGGTAAGTATAATTGAAATTCCATTTTAATCCTTTTTTCCAAACAACTTTGTTAGAGGTATCAATTCCGCGGATCATCGCTTGGTCCACATTTTCTGGACGTAGTGTAAACTGAGAATTCGGTAAAAACAAAATCATATCAAAAATTCTCTTTTGAAAATAGGATATATCTGATTGGATCATCCAATTTTCGCTAGGATTCGTTTGAAGGTAAAAACCAAAGTCTGCATTTCTACTTTGTTCAGGGCGGAGATTTGTATTCCCTATGATACTACCTCTTTCACCAAACAATTCTATGAAAGTCGGTATACGAAACTCTCTACTGATATTCATCAAATTCCCGAATTCAGATTTTGCAGATTTATAAATGATGACTTTCGTTCCAAAACTGGGGTTGAAGAATTCTGTCTTTTTGTAAAGGGGATCGACTAAGGGGTCGGTCAATAGATTTCTGAAAGACTGTTCATCTTTTCCAAATCTATCTTCATACTTTTCCCATCGACCTTGTGGCACCAAGAAGATTCGATTGTTCCATAAACGAATCTCGTCCTGAATACTGAAACTTTGGCTATCCCTTCTTTTTTTCGGTTCTTTTCGTTCTGTTTCATGGTTTGGACGTTTTTGGTATCGAGTGAAAAATTCCTGATCTGTTTGAATGGAAGTCCTTATAATTTGGTTGTATTCTAATAGATAAAGTGTAGGTGAGATTTGAATTCCATACTGTTGATTCGCAGTGAATGAGTTAGGTGTTCCAAAGCTAAACTCCGATTTGGGATCAAACAGGTCATCTCTGGTTGAAAACCCAAAAAGTTTTGTTTCAAGATTTAAATTTTGAATTAAAA
>JALOTI010000194.1 GCA_025457985.1 Leptospira sp. | reverse complement strand
TCCCATCTTCAAGATCAATTGCAATTGTTTCTTTTTTGAGTTTGTGCCTGAATAAAAATCTACGTTCAGCACCAAAACTCAAAGAAAAAATCTTTCCGTTTTTTAGCAAGGAATCCTCATCATCGCTATGCCAGGACATACCCTCTTCTCCAGAATGGTATAGGTTCAATAAGCATGAGTTAAATGAATCGGATGCGACCTTCTCAACAATCTCTTTCAATTCAAGAAGCGTACTTGTCCATTGATTGGCTAATTTTTTACTCCCAGAGTAGGAATACTCAAATTTAGAGTCTCCGTACCAAGCTACTTTCCTTTTTGTAGTGATCTTTTTTCCGTAGAGAACTAACTCGTCCCGAGCCCAATCAATCGTTTCATACAATGTTTGGAAGTAGGTCTGCGTTTGGGATCCTGAGAACAATTTTCCAAAATAATAAGCCTCTCCATCATAAGGGAGGATGTTATGTCTAGGGTTTTGCGGAAACAACCAATCGTGCATTTTTTTCCCCTCAATAATTCCAGTCCGAACCAAGTTATCTTTTTGGTTTTTTTTCAGAAATTTTGGTTGGATTCCCAATCGTGCGAGAGATACTACCTTTTGTATGACACCTACTCGAACCGTGCAAGCATTCATCGACGCAAAAAAAGAAAACAAAGCACCATCGTCAGAAGTAATTCAATCTCTCAAATCGTATCGAAAGTGGAATGAGCCTGAGCTCATTGGACTTCGAAATGCTTCTGCATACTACCCTGACATTTACATCGAACCAGGGATGGATGAGACCATTCACAAACTACTCGAAACGTTTAAAGAAAGAATTGTTCCACATAAATTTTAATGAATCAGAATATTCCTAAGGTTATTTACCAAGAAGCAAATCCATATGGTTCTTTCACAGCCTTCTTAGAAGACGATGGAAGAACCATCTACCTCTACCTCCAGTCACATAACAACCCTGAGTGGCCAATGAAATCACTTTGGATACGTAATTTAATCGATGCTCCTGCGGAGAGAGACCCAGAAGATTTTGATAGAGGCCTTGCACCTATTCTTACAGTTGCAGAAGTCACAAATCCCAAAGGACTTCCCAGTTTTAATGAAGACCAAATTCACTTCATTTGGTCTGAAGAAGGAGATTCCGTTTTTTTATTCTTAGATGAAGAACTCATAGCCTACCTTCCACCTTGGTCGGGTGTCAAGGGCATCCATGGTTACGCACGTGAAGCCAAGGAGAATGCGATTGCCGCATCTCCTTTAGGAGATCCTAATAATGGCGTAATTGCTGAACGATCCAAACTCAGTCGTAAGTTTTGGGAATCTGTCTCTGAAAAAGACCATTGGAAAAAAGCACAGAGTCTTCGATTGGATTTTTTGGAATCAAAATTAGGCAAGCATACAAAATATTGGTCTGCAGATGGAGGAAAGTATCCATCACTCGGAATTGCCTCCTTTTCTCCCAAGGAATTTCCGGGAGTTCGTATCTTTTCAACCATTGGTATGAGTGTTCAAAACCAACCATCCATCGAACTCTATCATAAAAATTTTGAAGACTATGCAAGGATTGAACTCGTCTTTGCAATCCAAATTCCCAAAGATTCAGAAGATAAATCCGAAACATGGATCCAACATGTTCTTGGTGAGATGGTCAAGTTTCCTTGGAATACTGGAATTTGGTTTGGTCATTCCCACACAATTCAAAACCCAAGAAAAGATCCAGATCAATTGTATTTGGATTTCAACTGGTTTGTTTTTAGAAATCTTACAGAAGAATTGTTGGAATCATCAAGTGATTCTCTCCCAAATTTAGTTGGTTTGATTACAGAGAATGGACATAGAGCTAATTTTCTTTTCCTAACTCCAATATCTACAGAAGAACGGATTTGTTTTATGAGAGAAGGTTCGCTAAAATTTTGGGATACGTGGAAGAAAGAAGGGCTATCCTTTTATCATGAATCCGAAAGAAGGATGTTAGAATTTTAAAAAAATCTAAATGAGTTCTAATGTTTCGGCCGATTTTCAAATTGATATGGCCGAAACTTACACTAAATTCTTCAACATCGAGTTTGAACCCTTTTCACTTGATAGAATCTTAGAAGAAAGAAAAGATTCTACCGGTTTTTTTCTATCAACTGTCTTTCAAAAAAGATTTTCGGAAGAAGTGAACCTAAAGCGCCATGAAGATCAGAAACTTTGGATACAAACGAAGAATTTACGCTATATCGTGCTGGATGGAATACAAAAAATCCCAGATGAAAATGGAAAATTAGAACCGACAAACATTCTCTATCTGCTCGTTTACTTTGATTTTAATTCCATAACTGAGATTGGATTTGAAGATGTTTGCCATGTCCTAATGAAACGGTATGACCTTCCCTCATTGATTTTAAAATTACCTGAGTCGGATCATCTAGAAATTTGGAGTAAAGACAACTCTAAAAAGGACTACCGAAATGTTATTCATCCGAATATGGATTCACTGCTTCGATCCTTGTTCGATTCGATCAACAAGAAGGATCATTTCCAGTTTATTGGCATCGAGAAGGCAAATACAGACCGAAAAGCAGGCTTTCTGATGACTAGAAGAGGATTTACGCGGGCAATTGCCTGATTTTTTTAGGGAGAACACCCCCAAAAATGAAAAAACCCGCAGGTTTTGCGGGTTCACACAATCTTACTCCGACAGAATCGGAGAAAGCATAAACACTAAGTTATTTCTTAGCTTTTTTCTTTGCAGCTTTTTTCTTTGCTGCTTTCTTTTTTGCGGCTTTCTTTTTAGCAACCATTGTGATCGTCCTTATCTTTTGATTTCAAAACCCATCTGTCCTTGGCAAACATGAAGTGAATTGATACGACATAATTAATTCATATCATTTTTATTGTAAAGAAATTTTATTTTTTAGATAAAATTTTATTCAAAATAAAAAAACAGACTAATACTCATTCTACGGAATACGTACTACAACCTTACCTATTGTGTTTCCTTTTTGAAATGTTTGCAGTGCATTCAACAATTCATCGAATAAAAATTCTCTTCCAATCGTTTGTTTTGGTAAAGAAAGCTTCATTAAATCCGAAAAATGATTCTTTAATGTAGGAATTTCATTCCAAAGCCATATTAAATTGAATCCAAGCACTGATTTATTGTCTGAAATCATCATTAAAGGATCAATTTTTGGTCTTGTGAGGTACTTATAAGCTAGTGAAAACCAATTTCGATAGGAATATGATGGTGTAAAGTTTGCACTTCCGTATGTTACAAGTCTTCCTGTTGGCGAAAGTAACTCATAACTATCTTTAAAATAACTTCCACCCAAACATTCTAAGACCAAATTTAATTTTTTTTCTCCAAGAATAGCCTTCATATCTTTAAAAAAATATGGTGAACGTACTAAAAATGAATCATAACCAACTTTTTTTAATGTTTCAATCTTAGAAGGATCACCAACAAGGCCAATGAGTGTTGTTTTCTTTTTTTTTGCAATATGTGCAGCCATAATTCCAACACCACCTGCCGCACTGTGAACTAAAACCGTATCACCATCTTTTAAATTTCCTAATGGATAGAGTGCGTAGTATGCCGTGAGTGCTTGCACTGGAAAAGCAGCACCATCTTCCATGGACCAAGTTTTTGGAAGTTTAAAGATAGTATCGCTTGATATATTGAGATGCGTTGCGTATGCACCAAATCTGGTAACACCAAACACTGGGTCGCCGACCTTAAAAAACTTGGATTTTCCGCCTATTTTTACGATTTTTCCAGCAAATTCAAGCCCTGGAATAAAACTTTCTTTAGGAGTTGCCGAATACAAACCATAAACGGAAAAAACATCGGCAAAATTGAGACCAATTGCTTTCACCTCAATTTGTACTTCACCTTCTTTTGGTGGCTCTAAAGATTCTCTTTCGCGTTTTAAATTTTGAATAGAACCAGTTTTGTAAATTCGATACACATCTCTTTGCATAGTTTTTCTAAAAAATTAAATTCCATATGAAAGAAAAGATTTTTCCATGGTAAGGGGAGTCTTAAATAAAGAAACGTGGAACTAAAACAAACACCCTTACATGATACACATATACAATTGGGAGCCAAGATGGTTCCATTTGGTGGATGGGATATGCCTGTTCAATACATCGGAATCATTCAAGAACATTTGGCAACTCGCCAAGCAGCTGGTCTTTTTGATGTATCCCATATGGGTGAGATATTTGTAACTGGCTCAGATCCGAATGAAGTTCTAAAGTTTTTAGAACAAGTGACATGCAATTTGATTTCTTCCATGAAGGTGGGTCAAGTCCAGTACAATGCCGTATTAAATGAAGATGGCGGTGTTGTGGATGATGTTACTGTTTATAAATTTTCAGATTCCAAGTATATGATTTGTTCGAATGCATCCAATTTTGAAAAAGTAACTGCACATTTGCAAAAGATAAACAATTCCTTTGTAACTATTAAAAATGAGAGTAAAGATTGGCACCAAATCGCATTACAAGGACCAAAAGCCAATGAAATTCTTTCAAAGTATTTAAATAGAGAGTTGGATTCGATTTTATATTATCATTTTGAAGAAATTTCGTTTCAAAATGAAACGATCCTTGTATCTAGAACTGGTTATACGGGCGAGGATGGTTTTGAAATTTACACATCCAATTCATTGGGTGTTGTTATTTGGAATCAGCTATTAGAGATTGGGAAGCAATATGGACTCGTCCCTGTTGGTCTCGGTGCACGAGATACACTACGACTGGAGGCAAAATACCCTCTCTATGGACATGAGTTAAACGATGAGTGGTCACCTGTTGAATCGGGGATTGCTTTTATCGTAAAAGAGAAACCGGCGCCCTATTTTGGCTACGAACGCATCCTAAATGACAAAAAACAAGGACCGAAACGAAAAGTTGTCGGTCTGCGCCTCCTGGAACCCGGCGTCCTGAGGGAAAATTTCCCAATTTTCTCGAAAGATGGACGAGAAATCGGAAAATCCACTTCTGGAACCCATTCTCCCAGCAGAAAGGAGTCCATTGGTCTAGCTA
>JALOTI010000193.1 GCA_025457985.1 Leptospira sp. | reverse complement strand
GGGATAACGGAAATAGTACTTCGGCTCTTTGACCCAGAAGCAGTGCTTGTAAAAACATTTGATGAAAGGTTTCTGTTTTCGCTCTATCCAAACAAATCTGGAACAGTGGTATCGGAAGAATACAAAGTAACTGTAAATACAAATGAATATTCGGGAAGACAGTCACTCGACCCAAATGCAAAGTATCCTATTTTATTGTTAGGAGACTCCTTCGCTGAAGGTTGGGGTGTTACAGAAGATCAGATTTTTACATCGATTGCTAACAGAAATCTACCTAAAGAAAAACAAATTTTAAATATGGGTGTTCATGGTTCGTGTCCGGCACTCTTTCAGATACATTCAAAGGAATTGGTTTCAAAGTTCCAACCAAAGGAAGTTTGGATTCAGATCTTTGACAACGATCTAGACGACAACGAAAAACTGGAAGTTTTTATGGAGAACTTAGATGGGAATCTTTCTCCGAAAAAACCAACGCTTGCAAAATTTATAGGAGTATGGGGATATAATTTTGTAAAAGAGTCAACAATCTTCCGTTTGGCGAAACGTGCTTACAAAAAGGCCAAATCTATCCCGGATCCTATTTTATATTACAAACCGGGGCGCGAACCAGAGGTAAACATTCTTACGCATCAAGAATCATTGAGTAAATTTGGGAGATTGAGTCCTCTAGGGGATCAGATCGGAAGTAAATACAATGGTCAATTTGAATTCTATTCCAAACCCGATTCCGAAATTTGGAAAAGTAGAATCGCAAAACAAGGACTATACTTACAAAAAATCTATGATTATCTCAATGAGAAAGGTATTAAATTAAATTTGATATATATCCCTGCAAAAGAATTTTTTGCAGATAAAGGAATCACGGGCGAACTTTCATCGAAAAATCTTGCTCTCTATCATTCCAAAAATCCACATTACAAACTTTTGAAGTCGTTTTGTGATGCTCGTAATTTGAATTGTTTGTTTGCATCCGAGATTTTTTGGAATCAAAGTCCAGAAGACCTTTACTTTCCCTATGATGCTCATTGGAACGGAAAAGGACATACAATCTTTGGAAATTACTTTAGCAGTTATTTGCTAAAGTAATTCCGTTGAAATGAAGATCTTTTGATTTTAGAAAAGTGTGTAGATGAATGGAGCGATTGCAGAACCTTGTGTTAAGACGATCAATGCACCTAATAGCAATAAAATGATGATTATTGGCGCTAACCAAAATTTCTTTCTAATTTTTAAAAAATCCCAGAGGTCTTTGATTAAATCCAACATAATTTACTCCTAAAACGGGCGTTCCATATGGCTACTTTCTCGACGAGAAGAGGAAATCCTGTAGGATTCACTACTTGGTTCAAGTTTTCGTCGCAGAGAGTCTGTTCCGAACAATCTTTTGATAAGACCAATTGGTGTGAACACTAAAAAAAATATCACGGAAAGGATAATCCTTGTATTAATCCATCCAAGAATTTCACCAATCCACATCCAAACTTTGAACGGATACAGTAATAACTTTGGTAGTAGCGTCGCAAAAATCAGAATTGCAGATCCGATACCTACTAGATATTCATTGTAGCCACCCCGATTGATGTAGGGAATTAATGCTCCAAAAACACCTGCTAATATCCCACCAACTATAAACCCAAACTTGCGTAAGTCGGAAGATGAGGGGTTTTGATTCGGTTTATTCATTTTATTCCTCTTCAATCCAATTCAAACTCTTGTTTCCAAGAATCGTCTTTTTCTGTAATGGGTTGGTCTTTTTTATCTAAAATATAATTTTCGAGTACTAAAAAGTCCATTTCCGTTCTCATGAAACATCTATACGCATCTTCGGGTGTAGAGACAATGGGTTCCCCTCTCACATTGAAGGATGTGTTTACCATAACGGGACAGTCCGTGATTTTTTTGAACTCTTGAATGAGTGAATAAAATTTAGGATTTGTCTCTTTGTGTACAGTTTGAATTCTCGCAGAATAGTCTACGTGTGTGATCGAAGGCAAAGATGATCTTGGAACATTCAACTTTTCAATTCCAAATAACTTTTTTTGTTCTTCGGTCATCTGTATTCTATGTTTTTCTAATACATCAGCGACAATTAACATGTAGGGACTTTTAGCCTGGATATCAAAATAGTCAGAAACATTTTCAGCTAAAACCGCTGGGGCAAAAGGCCGGAAACTTTCCCGGTACTTTATCTTCAGATTCATTACAGACTGCATCTGCCTGTTGCGAGGATCACCAATGATTGACCTTCCACCTAACGCCCGCGGTCCAAATTCCATGCGACCTTGAAAGTAACCAACAACATTTCCATCTGCCAAAACCTGCGCCAGCTTCTGATTGATTTTTGAGTCATCCAAATAGGTATACTTAGCATTCAATTTATCTAAAGATGACTTGATCTGTTCATTTGTGAAGGAAGGCCCTAAGTAGGAACCTTTCATGGAATCATTTGGATTTACCTTCCGCGGATGGTTTTTGTATTCGTAGTGTGCAGAGAGCGCTGCTCCAAGTGCTCCGCCAGCATCACCTGCTGCCGGTTGGATAAAAATTTCATCAAATATCTTTGCTTTGAGAATTTTTCCATTTGCGACACAATTTAATGCAACACCACCTGACAAACAAAGATTTTTTACGCCTGTTTCTTTTTGGACGGATCTTGCTAAACGAAGCATAACTTCTTCTGTTACATCTTGTACGGAACGGGCAAGATCCATCTCTTTTTGTGTCAGAGTAGATTCACTCTTTCGAGGAGGTCCTCCAAAAAGCCGATGAAACTTGTCATTTGTCATAGTTAGCCCAGCAGCATAATTGAAGTAATCCATATTTAAGCGGAAGGTTCCGTCTTCTTTGAGATCAATCAAATGTTTATAAATTAGATCTGTATATTTGGGTTCTCCATACGGCGCAAGACCCATTACTTTATACTCACCAGAGTTTACCTTAAATCCAGTGTAATAAGTGAACGCAGAATACAGTAGACCTATTGAATGTGGAAAGTCAATCTCCCAAAGAGGAGTTAATTTGTTACCTTCACCTAACCAAGCTGTTGTGGTCGCCCATTCTCCAACTCCATCTAAACAAAGTACGATGGACTTTTCAAATGGACTGACAAAAAAAGTAGATGCCGCATGTGCCTGATGGTGTTCTGTGAAGAGTAAATTTGGAGACTTCTTTGATGGAGAAAGATTCGAAAATTCTTTCTTGAGTGTACTTTTTAAGAAGAGTTTTTCTTTTAGCCAAACTGGCATTGCGGAAAAAAAAGAAAACAATCCCTTGGGAGCATACGCGAGGTAGGTTTCTAAAAGTCTTTCGAACTTAACAAGGGGTTTATCGTAAAATACAACATGAAGAACGTCGTCGATAGTAATCCCAGCTTCGCCAAGACAATATTGGATGGCATGAACTGGAAACCGAGAATCATGTTTTTTTCGAGAAAATCGCTCTTCTTGTGCAGCGGCAACGATCTCTCCGTCTCTTAAAAGGCAAGCGGCACTGTCATGGTAGTAGGCAGATATGCCGAGTATGTATTCAGCTGACATTATTTTTGTAGGATGTTGGCAGAAAGCCGGGTGTCAATCAATCTAAGCGAGGCTACTGGCTCAAATTTCTTTTTTTTCATTTGAGATCAATTGTTTTAGCTCCGTATCTGTCGCATGTGCGAGTTCCAAAATCTGTTTGTAAGGGTCCCCACTCAGTCCCAAGAGCTTGGAGAAGGCAGGTTCGGTTTTCATGCCTGCTTTCTTCAATTCTAGGATTTTGTCTCGAAATGATCTTGGTGCAATATTTAATATCCTTTCTTCTACCTTCATGTGAATGAATCCATCCTGAAGAGTAGGTTCTACTTTTTGGCCGAAGATTTCATAGTGAAACCATTTGGTTTTAAATTTTACGAGAATGGTCGGCTCACCGTGTAAATTCTTTTCCTCCAGGTGGAAATTTTCGAAATTCCTAAATTTCGCATAACAAATCTTAACTAGATGCGATGGTAAATTGAATTTTGTGAGGATATCTACGTCAGAGTTCGGTAGATCAATGCCCAATGGAATCGTGCCCACGACCGTAGGTTTGAATCCGTGCAAACTTTTTAATATCTTCCATGCTTCCAGATCGTGGAAGAGTTTTTTCTGCGTTTCATTACCATCATTTAGATACAGATGGCTTTCGAGATCCTTATCAGATTTTGTCAGATTCATATTTTTCTTTATGTCGCATTACACCTGGCCCGCCCCCGCCCTGGATAGGGTGGTGGAGGTGGGCCTTGTGGGAATTTCCTTCCGACCCTTCTACCACAAAATCCAGCTTCTGTCACTCCATACTTAAGGGTTCGATTTTTTTTTAAGCTAAAAGTTCGCTTTACCAAAATCAAAATTCGTATTTACTGAAGCAAAAAAGTATCATCAGCATAGGAGAGATATATGCATCTTTCAATTCACAAAGCCCAAACGAGTATCCTCGCGTTTGGCATCATCATGATTGGCCAGGGACTCTTTCTAGTCATTGCTCCAAATGTTTTACTACAACTTCTAGGAATAGAAGACGCTAAGGATTATTGGGTACGATTTGTTGGTGTGGCACTTTTAGTTTTATCGATATACTACATTCGTTCTAGTTTTGAGAATCTCAGATCGTTTTTTTTCTCTACTGTCCTTGGCAGGATATTTCAGTTTGTTTTGATATTTATTCTATATCTGGTTTATCACTTCTCACCAGTGTTAGTCGGTTTTTCGTTTTTTGAATTTTTAACTGGAATATGGACATTCTATTGTTTGAAGGTAGAGAAATAAATTTGATTTGAAACATCATTTGGAAGAAAAATCAATCTTTCCAGGCTGACCACTTGAGTTTTGATTTTTCTCTTCCACCGTTCGCATAATAAACTGCCATACGAATCACATACAGATAGTTTTTACTCGTTTTGTGAGAAACTTTTTCATTTTCTTTTATTAGCTTTTTAAACAATACTTCTGGACTTTTTTGCAATAGATCCGTTTGCGAAGTAATCCCAATTCGATAAAAATCTCTCAAAAAAGTATT
>JALOTI010000192.1 GCA_025457985.1 Leptospira sp. | reverse complement strand
CTACTTTCAATCGCAGTGATATTAAAGTTTGCTTTAGAGTTTTCATCCTGAGAAACGGATCCACTTTTCGGTCTGTTTTTGATAACAAAGGGAACTCCTACTCTCACAGGAGTGAACGCAATCTTCAAAGATCCAGTAATGTGTTTCAGATTCTTTGGATTGCAAAAGATATAGAAAATCATATCTCTGATTTTATCTAGAGCCTCTTTAAAATCATTTTTTTTAGATTCGGTAACCTCTCCCTTCATGTTCATACCGTTTATTTTTACTGTTAGAATATTTTGACCGACTAACGTGATTAAACTTGTGTTATAAATAGGTTTAGAGAGTACCAAGCCAAAAAGAGATGAAATATTCGGAGAAATCATAACTCCTGAGTATAAATTATCTGCATTTTCATTCAGGCTTACATTTTGAATTTTATCAAAATCCAATTCATAGTGAGGTCCTCTTAGAACTTTATACCTACCCCCTTCCGTTGACTGGTCCAAATAATCCCAATAGAAGTAAGGAGTTTGCCTAAAAATAAAATTCGCACTTCTCTTCTGGACAGAGTATACCTCACTTAAACTTTCTGAACCTGGAACAAAACTTAAAGGTGCAACTTGGTCAGGAGTACCACTTTTTTCTGACTCTGAACCGAATGAATCATCTGTTAAAAGTTCAGAACTTAGAGGATCTACAAATATTTCATAGAGAGGAGGAGATGCGAATTGTCTTATCAATTCCATAATGGAGATTCCGGAAGAACCTATGGAAAGATTCCCTGCAACCATAACTTGTTGAATAAAATTTTGAGAATAAGATTCCTTACAGACATTTAGAATTAAGTGACTATTTTCTGTTTGATTTGAAGATTTCGCAATCAGTCGTTTGCCACCAAACAACGGATATCTCTTAAACACTGCTCCTTGGATAAAATCGTAAAATAAATTATCCCAAATGGATGAGACGGCATCTTTAAGATTCGCTTGTGATTTTATAACTTCGGTGATTCCCGTGATTGAACTAATTATATTCTCTGAAGTTCTTTTGCTTTTTGTTTGATCTTCGGTTCCAAAATCTAGATTTACTTGGAAGTTCTCTAGAATCTTTTCGAAACCATCGCACTCGACCGTTCGTGTTTCTTCTCCTTTAGCATCCGTACTTTTTTGAACGTTCCGGATTACCCCACCATTCAATTGAAAGTAAGTACCATCTATGTTTCTTACAAAGAGATAAACTGCAGAGTTTAGGAAAAATATATATTCGAAAGGCACTCCTCCACTTTCCGAAGCAAAATCAGAAATTTCACCTTCTGGTTCATAAAGAGCTTCATACTTCACAGAGAAAGAAAGCTTGGTTCCACCTAAATTCAAAGAACGTTTACTTATGATGGGTCCATTTATATTTTTACTTAATAATTTAAAAGGACTCCGAATTAATGGACTATGGATTTCTAAATATCCAAAGCTTTGTTCAGAATCAAAATCACCATAGTAATGATAATCAGAGAATGGTATTCTAAGTCCTGTCATCCTGGAATCGAGCTCCCTGTTGGATCTCCTGGTGCCGTAGTTGGATGTTTATGGCTTTTCAAGCCAATTTCCCCTGCTGACACGTCTTCATCGGAATGAATCAATTTTGTCGCAGATATCTCTCCATCTACTTCCATATCCCCTTTAAACGAAATATCACCTTCAACCGAGAGATTACCTTTAATATCTAAGTCTGCTTCCCATGATACTTTCTTCTGTGAAAAATCAATCTCTCCAATTTTACTCAAATTCGAATCATAAAATTGAATTTTGTTTTGTGTTTGGCGAACAAAATATCCAGATTCGTGAAAATCTATAATATCCGTTTCAAAGTTAATTATACTCTTAAACTTATCCCAGAAAGAATTTAGATTCTTAATTTCAGAATCAGCTGCAAAGAAAGGAAAAACATTCGCGACTACAGGATACCTGATAGATCCTCCAATAAAATTTACGAGAACCATTTGATTCTTTTTCAATCCTATGGAACGCCCGTGTGCCTTACGTTCAAGGATCGCTGGACCGAACACTCTCACATCTTTCAATGTCTCGTTTGATCTTGTAATAAGATCCACAAGATATTTGTTTTTGATCTTTGTCACGCGAGCCAATGTAGAATCTAGTTTATGTTCATCAAGATGTGATGGATATCTTTTGAGTGTTGGTTCTGTATTATCAAAAATATCCATGTTATAGTTGAATGAAGTAAGATTTCCCTAGAATAGATCGGAAATTGAATACATAATAAAAGTTATCTGCCTCTTGTGTAACTCCTTGAAAGGAAACACTCTCTACTCTTGGATCTGCCTTGATTTGAGCGATGAATCGTTCGATAGCAAGATTACTAGGGTTACTGTCAGGAATCTCTCCGATGGGAATAGGATTCCCAAGTTCTGGATGCGCTTGCCAGGATCCTTCCGGTGAGTCAATTATATCGAGAACATTGTTTATTACAGCCTCATCTCCGAAAATAATTCCAATATCACCATTCGGTGAGACAGCAATATCTCTCCCTTCGGTTAACTTGATATCGATTCCTTGTAAGGCAATTTCCATATCATTTGCGGTAGGATTCTCAGGTAACTTCGAATAAATGCCAGTATTGAAACCAAAGGGTATTTTGATTGAGGATCTCTTGATGATACTGCTAAATTGATCTTTATTGTAAATTGCGAGAGCCCTTCCAAATTCTCTGTTCCCAAGTCTCTCGAAGGCTATAGAATTGTATGAATCTCCTGGCTTCACTTCAATTGGCCTAAACTCAATATCTGAAGTTGCATAAAAAATTGCTGCTTGAGCAGATACAATCGCACTTTGAGCATCTATGATCCATTGATATAATGGTTCTTGGATGATCGAAGATTCATCTTGATTCTGCTGGCTTTGAGAATTCCCGAAAATAGAAACCCTCATAAATGCTAAAAGTCCCGATAGACTATTCTCTGCTGAAGCAAACTTTTCTTGTAATTCTGCCGTTATTCTACGTTCATTTTTTATCGCATCGTCAATGGCTTGAGAGATTGTTTCAGGATTCCATTGCTTCTTACTCCCCCCACCCAAGGATTTTTTTACTTCATCGAGTGCTCCATTAAATGTACTTTGAGCCAATTTCCCATCGGCCTTCATTTGCTTTTGAACGATTTTTATACGGTCATTAACACCTCGGAGAGAGGTAACTGTTGCAGAAAAGATACTCGAAATATTTACCAATGCTCCAGTGAATACAAGTGGCAGCGAAATCAATGTATCCAAAACATTTATGACACCAGCAAGTGTGAAAGCTGGATTTATAGGAGCTGACACACGTTTATTGTCAATTTTTAGTAAATCATTTAAAACAACTAGCTTGATTGAATATTTGTATGTGTTGGTATCCGAAGTAGATCTTTGAAATGTAAATCCATCTTGAGGAAGTATAACTTCTAAATTTCTTTGGTTATCGTAATCTACAAAAACTAATGCATAATCTCTATAATTGAATCTTTCCTTTCCACTATTCCCCTCTAGTGCCTCCGCAAGAGTCGACATATTAGTTTCTGTCTGATATTTGTTAGTTTGTCTTGAAAAGTAGAGTAAAAACAAGAAATCAAAGAACTCTTCCCTACCAGATCGCATATTTGGATTGATCATCTTTGTATATCGATCTGAAAACTTGGTGACAGTTGACTGAACTCTATTTGCACCTTGGGCTGCGGCGTTCTCATACCATGTTGAACCTCCTTCTAACCATGCCTTCACATCGGGAGGAGCTTGTGTATGGTAAATATGCCATTCACCATCGATTTTTATTTCATTGTTCCCTTGTCCAAAATCAATGACAGAAGTGCTTCCAAATGTCGGTGAGTAGGAAATACGATACTTAAATTGTTCAGTGTAAGAACACGGACCTACTGTTTGAATATAATCCAGAACTGGATT
The DNA here is from genome assembly GCA_025457985.1 of Leptospira sp. Lineage (GTDB taxonomy): Bacteria > Spirochaetota > Leptospiria > Leptospirales > Leptospiraceae > Leptospira_A. Next base: position 1,099 of record JALOTI010000192.1, on the reverse strand, counting down.
ATCCGACAAAAGAAACTTACCCTTTGCATCCTTTTTATAAATCCTAAATCCATAGGCATTTTTGGGAATGTAAGAACCAAAGATCACTCTTTAAAGTTATTGTAGTTTGAGCCTATCGGAAAACTTCTCCGATACCTAAGCGAGATTGATTATTAAGTATGGCCAAAAGACCATACAGACCAGCATCTCAAAAAACCTATGTAGATTCTTTAAGAGATTACTTATCCTCAAGGCAATCGAGACTTACAAACTTCAATCCGGGCTCAAGGCTACTTACCTTCCTTGAAGCTATTGGATTTGTACTTTCTCAAGGAGATGTCAATACTCTAAGTGGCTTCCAATATGCGATACGAGAAGGAGTTTTCTCGACGTTTGGTTTTTCTAGAAATCCTGGTCTTCGATCGACGGGAATCTTTCGGATTTTTAATGAAGGTCATACAAGCCCAGTTCCGATTCCAAAATTCAAAATTGATCTTTTTGGATTAGAATTTGAAACTGTTGGCGACTCAGAAATCCCTGTTGGTCAAACAACGGTTGAGGTTGAGGCAATCGCTGCCCTTCCTGGTACAGAATATAACATCAAGGCAAACGAATTAGATACTTCAGATGGCCTTGGGACTATAAACATCTCACTACCAACTGGTTCAAGAGTTTGGAATCCATTTGATTTCAATGGAGGCACTGAAGTTGAATCTGAAGAATCCCGCGAAAAGAGATTTCAATCTTTTATTTTATCTTTGGGACGTTCGACAATTCTCGGAATTTATAATGCAGTAATTTCCATTCCTGGAATTGCAGGAGCGCAAGTAGAAACCAACATCAATCCTATTACTCGTCTTCCTGAACTAAATTGGATCAATATTTATGTTTCTGATGGAACTTCGAATCCACCTGAATCTTTGTTAGACCTTGTTAGGAAAACGATTGTTGGAGACCTTTCAGATCCATCTAATTTTCCAGGATTTGCCGCAGCTGGAACAAGCGTATTCGTTGGTAACATTCCTGTACTTGGAATAATCGTTACATACGAATTAGAAATTCTTTCTTCAAGCCGACTAACTACTTCGGATGCTGTAGGTATTGCAAATAGTGCAATTGT
>JALOTI010000191.1 GCA_025457985.1 Leptospira sp. | reverse complement strand
GGGACATCGTTTTTCTTGCCATTTTCCATTAGAAACAGTATAAAAAAGAGTTATGAGTTGGAAATTGATTCTAAAAGGGATAATCGGAAAACTTTTACTAAGTTTCATATTTATTACTTCAATGAGTATGTACTTTTTACTGTATCCACTTTTAAATGATCCAGACTATTACAAAAACATAATTCTCGAAAACGTTTATAAATCCACGGGACTTCAAATCAATTATTCAGAGTCGGATCCTATCGTTTTTCCATTTCCTGGAATTGGATTTCAAAATGTTACAGTATCAAAAGACAATCATGAACTCATCAAAGTTCAAGATTTGAGAATTGAAATTTATTATGGTGTTTTTTTTGGTCAGAGTTTACAGATTCGGAAGGTCTCTCTGCATACGGGATCATTGGAAGTTGTTCGAGAAAAAGATGAATCCTTTCCGATTCTCGAAAAACTCCTCGGAGAAAAAAATCCAGCAAAGAACCAATCATCCGAACGTATAACGATAAAAAAGGAAGTAACTCAAACCATTGGAGAAAAATCTTTAGAAGAAGTTTCCCCAATTCTCTTTTCTCAAATTTTTGCCAATCTGGCAACTGGTATTGAAATAAAAAATTTTACAGTACTATTTAATGATAAACTTCTATCCAGGGTCGTAAAACTTTACTTTTGGGAATCACATTTGTATGTAGATCGAGAGCTACACGATCTAGATTTTTATTTATACGGAAAACTTAACGAAGATCCAATTCAGCTTAATACGAATGTTCTTTTTACCAGTGATGAAATTAGTTATGAAAATCTCCGAGTAGAAGGAGAATTGTACATGGAAGATCTCCATGGGAATGACCTGAAAGATATACTGGTTATTTTCCCACATGGGGATTTTCGCCAAGCAAGAGCGAATGGAAAAATCACATTTTATAAAAGAGATTCGGATAACTTTTCTGTTTTTGTAGATAGATTAAACATTCGAGATCTTGCCATCAAAGGACAACCAGCTTTTGGCAATGCTTACGTCAGCGTAAAGATTACTTATTTTTATAAAGATCATAAATTAGGATTTGATAATATATTGATAGATTGGAAGGGAAGTGCAAGAGTGTATGGCTCAGGATTCGTAAACTTTATTCCGCCACCACTGTCACCTACAATCTCTTTTGAGGTGCGTTCAGACTATGTAGATTTAGAGCTCGCCAAACGAGTTGTTAGCATATGGTTGGATCCAGATTTAGAACTTTCTCTTCTTACAAGAGGAATGGAAGATACGGCCTATGGGGATAGAATGCATGTCTATTTGAACCTTGATCTCAAACAACCAAAACTCAAGTCAACCTTATTGGATCGGATGGTTGCAAATTTCCATTATTCCAAATCTGTATTAAATATTAAAAAACTTCAATTTAATGCTTTTGATGGGGTGTGTAATAGTTCTGGGTTTTTTAAGTTTGGAAAACTGCCCACAATTGAGTTACAGTCCCAGATTGAAAATATGGATATATCTACTCTTTTGGTAACCCAATTTCAATCCTCTCCCATTGCAGGAAAACTTTCATCAGAGATGGAAATTAAATCTTTCGGGAATCATGAAGATGATTTCTTAAATAATTTAAATATTCGAGGCAAAGTTTTTGCTACCAATGGTCAACTTTTAAGTTATACGAATATTCTAAAACCGATAAGTTCCATTGGCAGTATCATCAATCTTAAGAAAGTAGACTTCAGTCGCTCAACCCCATACAATACATTGAATTTTGATTTTGTATACAATCTGGAGAATATTGAAATTCAAAACTTTTCTCTGAAAGCCGATGGTATTGCAGGTTCTGGAGCTGGTAAAATTGGAACCAACAAAAAGATTGATATGAAGTTTACCATTGCGATGCCAGGAATTGCAGGAAAAGCATTAAAATTACCAATTATATACAAAGGTACATATGGATCAACAGCGCCCTACATTGACCCAATTTGGCTTGGCTCTGTTTACGCAGGAACCCTTTTTCTCGCAAGCCCCGCAGGAGCAGCTGTCGGTGGGATTGCTGGATCAGCGATGTCAGACTATGTAGATCGAGCCGTGGACACAGTGTCCGGAACTGTTAACTCAAGTTGGACAGCGATGAAAACAGGATGGAAGTCCGTATTTGGCGCTGACGAGGAATCCAATTCCGATCCAATTAAAAAAAATGAAAAAAATAAAGATCAATAAATGGAGCTGTTACAATAAAATACGATTTGATCAGCTTCCTTTTTAGTGATTCCGATTTAGCGAAAACGAATTGAATCATAGATGGATTGGCAGAGTCGCAGAATTTTTGGTGCCCTCACACGATAATCCATCTTATTGCAGACATAGCCTATTGATATTCCTGCTTTGGGGTCAACAAAACCCAAACTACCTCCCATTCCTGGATGCCCAAATGCCTCAGGGTTAGGAGAAAATAAACCAAGTTCCTCTTTGAGGAATCCCAGATTCCAAGCCATAGGTTTGTGGATGACTATGTCATAAGAGAGTTGTCTTTCTTTTATGAGTTCCTTTAGATATTTTTGGCTGATCATTTTTTTTGAAGAAATCAACTTTCCATAGAGAAACTGATTATAAAATTTCGCAAGGCTTCGTGCATCACCAATCCCATTTGCCCATAATAACTCGTGTTTAAGTAAAATAGGTTCATTGAATTTCTCTAATCCTTTCCAACCCAAAGAAGGATTCATGTAGGCTTTTTTAACTTCTCCATTTCCAAAAAAAAGATCTCTCCCTGCTCTCCCCTCTGGACCTTCACCTTTGATAATTAAAGGAAGGACAGAAAGAATCCTTTCCACATTGGATACGGGATAGAGTTTTGCAACCTGACTCATTTTAGAGTCTGGCAATCCTAAATAGAGTTCTAATTTATATTTTTTAGCGATTTCCCTCTGAAAAAATTGACCGGCAGATTCTTTTGTAATTTGAAAAAATAACTCAGCCGCATACGCTCCCCAAATTTGAGCACCATACCCTTGTTTGGTTCCCGGTGTGTAACTTGGTTTTTGGGAAACCAATGCCTGATACACATTTTTTGGTTTTTCCCAAAAATCCTCTATATTTAAATTTTGATCTAAAAAATGCAACCCAGCTCGGTGTTCTAACAACTCTCGTACTGTTATATTTTCTTTATCATTCTTTGCAAATTCGGGCCAATACTTAGAAACTTTATCATCGAAGTTTATTTTTTTACGGTCAGCTAACAATAAAAAACATACTGCGGTCAATCCCTTTGTCACACTAAAAAAGGGAACGATCGTATTTTCATCCCAAAGTAATTCAGATTCTTTATCTTTGTACCCAGACCATAGATCTACTACCTTCTTACCGTTGTAGAAGACAGAGACTGCAGCCCCAATTTCCTCTCCACGACGAAAGTTTTCTTCAAACGTCTGTTTGACCTTCAAAAATTTTGAGTCGCAACTTCCTTGGGCTTCCAAAAAAACTTTTCCTTACTTCCAGAGCTAAAACATTCATTCAGACTTTCATCCAAAAAGAAATTTCGCCGTTAAAATTACTGCTCAAAGTCTAGGATAGTTTAAAAAAAGTATATCCAAATTTTAAAATTGAATTCAAATCAATCCTCGTGTTGCCAAAAAATCCAGTCAAAAGAACTATCTATAGAGCCGTAACCAGTTTTTTATCAACAATCTCTGCTGTCCTAATCAGTATATACCAATCTACTTTGGATTTCAAAATTGAAGGCGAAGATCACCTAAGGATCCTCTCAACAATGAAGAAAAATCATATAGTGGCAATTTGGCACACCTTTGTTGATGCTGCGGTCTTTTGCCTCCACCACCGAAACCTCTGTATCTACTCAGATCACCCTCGCACGGAAGAATACGAAAACAGTAAAACTCATTTTCTGCGAGAAGTTGGGCTAAAAACCTTGCGGGCACTTGGGTTTGACATCTTAGATGCATCGTTGGGAAAACAATCAGCCGGCATTATGAATTTTATAAAAAAGATCCAATCCGGAACACCTGCACTTGTGGCACCAGATGGACCCCATGGCCCAATTTACGAGGCAAAACCTGGTGTGGTCTACATGGCCGCCAAAGCAAACAGCTGTATTGTGCCGATTGGCGTTGGATTTTCGAGAAGGATTGTAGGAAATAATTGGGATGATGTATGTTTTCCTCTTCCTTTTTCGCGAGTTGCACTAGTTATAGGAGATCCAATTTATCCCGATCCTGATTTGAGTGAAGATTCTCTCGCAAAACAGGCATTAGAACTAGAAAAAACGATAGATGCACTCTGTTTTAGGGCAAATGAAATCCTTTACGGAACTCCAGCCTAAAAATAGATAAAGTTTGAAATCTTTAGAGAGGACGAACAAGCAACAAAGTTACTAAAATTAGAGTGCCTAGTAAAACCGTGAGCAACACAGGCAGTATCAATAACCAAAAGTATTGTTTTCCCAATGCGATCGCTGTAATAACTAACACCTGCAAAATGGCAAATGCAATAGCGAGGATCAAATGTTTTTTTTGAAATGGCCTTGGAGTCCTACCTCGGTTGAACATCCCTCGCTTGCCTTGTCTCGAACCCGATCTCCTATCTGGTGAATCGGTAGAAGTTTCCTCTTTAGTTATACTCTCTGGTTGGAGGAAGTCAAAATTGATATTTCCCTTTCGGAGACTCCTTTCTATAGGAGCTGGAATCTTTAATTCTTCAATGGGTTTGGTTTCCGAATTTTCTTTAGGTTCCATTTTTTTCCAATGCTGCTTTTAAAAGCTTTTGGTATCCTTCTACTTCGCCACGAAGAATTTCGAATCTCATTGATAGATAACCAGTATAGATTCCGACAAGCCAAAAACCTCCAATCTTTAAAATTTCTTTTTGAATCCCATCGATTTCTAAATTTGGATAGAATTGGAGATATAATATACATACATAAAAAAGATTCATAACAAGAGTTCCAAAAATAGAGACTCTCATTCCGTATCTTAGGCTATTGGATACAATTACGACATAATTGATTACAAAAAACATACTGTCCTTCCCGCCAGTAGGAATCATAACCAAAGC
>JALOTI010000190.1 GCA_025457985.1 Leptospira sp. | reverse complement strand
TGATTCAAAATGTTTTACGTACACCTTCTTGGCTTAGTTCGGGAGAAATTGAAGAGCTAGACTTTCCCATTGCCAACAAACGAATCCAAGTCGAGTCACTCGCAAGTTTTCTAAGGAATCTATTTTTGCCAGGTTTTTCGATCACTGAAAAGGATCTTCAAAAAAGAACAAATTACCATGTGTTCCTTCCGAATGAAGACCATTGGTTCCCGATGGAAACGACTAAAGAATTTGCAGAAAAACAGAATTGGAGTTTAACCCAAATTGAGAGTGCTCCAGATCATTTTTTCTCTTCCTCTTTTTTGTCTGTATGGAATCTGATCAAAATGGATTTAAAGAAAAAACTACTGAATTAAATTCATTGGTAAACTTTCGATTTACATTTGCTCCAATTCAAAATTTTCAGATGGTGTTTTAATAAGAAGAATTGTGGCAAGTTCTTCCTCACACCCCTTCCCGTTTTAAATCACGACTCATCAGAGCCTTAACTACCTCTTTTGGATCTTTGTCTTCATATAACATGCGATATACTTCGTTTGTAATTGCAAGTTCGACGCCAAGTTTGTCGCTGAGATTTTTTGCAGACTGGGTGGTTTTAACTCCTTCGGCTACTTCATTCATGGATGCCAGGATATCTTTCAGTTTTTCGCCTTTGCCCAAACGAAAGCCCACAGTTCTATTTCGTGATGCTTCCCCACAACATGTAAGCACCAAATCCCCCATTCCCGAGGGACCAAGAAAGGTCATGGGATCAGCACCCATTTTCAAACCCATTCGAGTGATTTCATTGAGGCCTCTTGTAATAAGAGCGGCCCTCGTGTTTTGGCCAAACCCCAAACCATCTGCAACACCGGCTGCAATCGCGATGACGTTTTTTAAGGCTCCACCTACTTCCACTCCCACAACATCTGGAGTCCAGTATGTTCGGAAGTAAGTAAAACTAAAGATCTCTTGTACCCGTTTGGCGGTTGCCTCGTTTTTGGAAGCGATAGAAACGATTGTGGGAACCCGTTTGACCATTTCTTTTGCAAAACTAGGTCCAGAGAGATACGATAGTTGCGAGTGAAATTGTCCAGGTAACTCGGATTCAAAAATCTCAGAGACGAGTCGAAGGGATTCGTTTTCAATTCCTTTGGATGCGGACACAATTGGGATCTTTGCGGGAATGTGGTCTTTGATTTCTTTTAAAATGCCGGAAAGAGCGTGGGAAGGGGGTGCCGAGACCAACATATCCTTATCGCTAACTACCTCTATCAGATTTGTATTTGCCGAAAGTTTATCCGGTAATACGAGATCAGGCATATGTTTGTTATTGATATGATTTTCGTTGATGGAACGTGCCTGTTCACTACTCCTTGTCCAAAGGGTGACATTATATCCCTTATCAGCCAAAATACTGCCTAGTGCAGTGCCAAAACTTCCCGCGCCAATGATACCGATCTTCATTTCGATCCGTATTTTAAATCTGCTTTCCAAAAAGGCAATAGAAAATAATTTTAATATATGCTTTTGACGGATCTCTTCCGTTTCAACCCATTCAACCTCTTTTTGGCGCCTAAGGTGGTTCCTAAGAGCAATTATAAGGTAACCCTTATCCTGAGTAACCTCAAAGCTGTTATTCAGAAAGAAATTATTGAAAAAGACCCCGACTTAGAATCCTTAGAAATCACTTCTTCGAAAGGAGAGATTATCTTACGCGGGGTCTATCGGATGGATTGGCTTTGGATTACGCGTGTATTAAAAATTAAACGAATCAATTATCGTGTTCGCCTAAGACCCGTTTCCGTAAAAGACAATAAGGCGCATTTAAAAATCATTGGTTATCGGGTATGGGATATCAAAGAACGAAAGTTTGATTTCATTTGGTGGTTTAGCAAAGTGGAACCCTTTCATAAAAAGAAAGTTCTAACTTCTATTATTAAAAATGCCCCCCACCTACTCTCACTAACTGGACTCCAGTGGGAAATTCTATTCAATCTCAATTTCTTTTTGGATCAAGTTCCCTCGATCGCAGGAAAAATTGAAATCCAATATGTTGTGGGTGATAATAAAGAAATTTATATCTTTGTTCGCTCATCAACAATCCTCAAACCTCTTGTCGATTTTTTTGGACCAGAATATGTAAAAATCGATTTTATCGAAGAGGATCGAGATGTTACTATGCTTTTGTGGGATAAAAATTAGGAATTTATGAAACTCATTTATTTAACAGATATCCACGATGGGCTTCATGGACTCAAAAAAATCTTACAAGAAACTGATGCTGATCTTTATTTTTTTTCTGGCGATATCATCTACAAAGCTTTTTTTTCCTATGATCGAATTATAGACTTCTGCGGAGTTCAAGAAGAATTGTATTACCTTTTAAATGAACGAAAGGATGATTCGACTCCCTTTGACTTTACAACACTTGCAATCCGTTTTCCTGAAAAATATTCACAGGGCATTGTAGAAAAATCGCATAAATACAGAGACTTGTACAAACTCGCTGCTAAAACAATGAAAGAAAAATACGAAATCATTGAAAAGTTGATTCAAAAGTATGCAAAGTCACCTGTATATTGTTTACCGGGAAATTATGATTTGGATCTTCAATATACTGAACTTTACGAAAGAGATATGCATCGTAAAAGTATTGAATTTCAAAATTTAAAGATATCTGCTTACGGTGGTGCTCCTATTTGGACATCTGGCATTCCAGAAAAACTAACAGTTGTTTTTCATGAATATACAAAAAATGGGCAAAACTATAGTGAACCAGAAGATTTTTTTCGGGAAGAGTTACCAGACATCTGCTGGATCCATAATCCTGCTTATGGTTATTTCGATAAAATTCCCGGTGTCGGTAATTGTGGAAGCCAAGGAATCCGTCGGTTTTTAGACGATGAAAATCCAAGCCTCGTCCTCTCAGGCCATGTCCATGAAGACCAAGGGATTAAAAAAACGCGCGAAACTGTATTTATCAATCCTTCCAATTTTGGCGCTGTCGATTCTGTTTATGGATTTCAAGAGGGTGGATTCTTTTCCGAAGTTTTCTTTGATGGAAAAAAAGTTGTTCAATCCAATCTCTGTCAATTGAAGGAAGGAGAGATCACTACACTTATCGAAGTTGATTGCTCCGAAAGACAATTAAAATTGATTCGTCAAAACCCTATTACATCCGTTAGCTCCGAAGACTATATTCGCGGAAATTAGTATGGTAACTTTTGTTACAATTTGTGGTGCCTTATTTACTATTGCATTTTTTTTGTATGCCCTGTCTGCCGTTGACAACAAATCCGTAAATAAAAAAGAAAAAGAACGAGAAAAAAGGGAAAATGACCTTAGGCATGGAGATCCAAGAAAACAATACGGAAAGGATTGGGATCCTAATCTTCCCAAACTCCGCCTATGTCCTGTTTGTGGAACTGTTCTAAGGAAAGATGAATTTTTATATGCAGCGATTTCCACTTATACAAACTCGGAAGGTAAAAAACAAGCTCAGATCTATGGCTGTAAGTATTGTTACCTGATCACATCTACTAATCCCTATGAATCTCTTGGACCTCCCGAGGCCCAAAAGGATTTATAAAAATGCCTCTTGATTTAGACTCACAACTTAAGGGCCTAAAAGGAATTGGTCCTAAAAAACTCGAAGTTCTTAGCAATCATGGAATCTCAACATATTACGATTTATTAACGTATTATCCACGAAGGTATCTGGATCGGAATTTTACAAAAGATATTATACTCAAACAAGGTGATACGGTTACCTTATTAGGTAGTATTTCTGATAGTTACATAGTCCATGGTAAAAAATCTCGACTTATCGTTGGATTTAAAACAAACAATAATGAGCGTATCAATTTAGTTTTTTTTAGAGGTGTTCAATTTTTCCATAAACTTTTTTCAATTGATAAAAAACTAGTAATCTCTGGAAAGTTAGATTACTTTAAAGGATACCAAATCGTTCACCCTGAATATGAATTTTTAAGTGATAGCCAAGATGCAGAAGACTCTCTCCATGCGGGAAGGATAATACCTCTTTACCCGTCTACGGAAGAGCTAAAAGAAGAAGGATTTGATTCAAAGGGTTTTCGCAAATATATCCATCAAATACTTGAGTTAGGTGAAGTAGAAGAAAATCTTCCCAAAAAATATATAAAAAAACGATCTTTGTTAAGTCGAAATGATGCGATCCACCAAATTCACTTTCCTGAATCTATAGATTCTGTAGCTATCGCAAAGAAGAGACTTGCCTATGAAGAGTTTTATTTTTTCCAAAGGCTACTCCTTTACAAACAAGCGGAACGACAAAAGATCAAACGGATCCTTTGGCCACTCCCTAATTCCAAGATGCGTACTAATTTAGAAAAAAATCTTCCTTTTGAGCTCACAGAGGATCAAAAGTCTGCTGTCGAACTGGTATTAAAGGAAACTAAATCGGATGCACCTGCCGCATTTTTACTGCAAGGTGATGTTGGTTCAGGAAAGACGATCACATCTTTACTCATCGCTCTCCATTATGTAGAGAACCAAATTCAAGTATGTTATCTTGCTCCAACCGAAATATTAGCACGACAACATTACGAAAGTATCTATAAATTCTTGGGAAACATGCCATTCCTTGGTATAGAACTATTACTTGGCGGTGAAAATAAAAAGATTCGAGCAGAAAAAATCCAAAGAATTAAAAACGGAGAATCCAATCTGATAATTGGGACCCATTCTTTATTGGAATCAGATATTTTATTTTCCGATCTAGGTTTGGTTATTATCGACGAACAACATAAGTTTGGCGTAGAACAAAGGGAAACAATCCGTTCAAAAGGTAAAAATCCAGATATTCTAGCCATGACTGCAACACCCATACCTCGAACACTTTGTCTCACTCTATATGGAGATCTCACTCAAATTATCATAAAATCTAAACCTAAAGGAAGAAAAGTTATAGATACTCGTTGGTATAAAGAGGAGCGAAGAACGGGTGTATACAATTCCATTCGGAAATATGTAAGCTCAGGTATACAATGTTATATTGTGTATCCGCTGGTAGAAGAATCAGAAAAAG
>JALOTI010000189.1 GCA_025457985.1 Leptospira sp. | reverse complement strand
GATTTTGAACCAGATGTGTTTGGAGAAAAGGTAACGTTGAATGTAAACGTCCCATCCTTCGCAAGGTTGGCACCAGCAGTGGATGAACTCACAACAAAATTCGAATTTGAGGACTCAACGACTGGTGCATCCAAAACAGCTGTCGCACTCCCCGTATTTCGCACCGTAAAGGTAATAGGTGATCCTGGGGTCTCTGCAACTTCGGTTCCAAAGGAAAAACTTCCATTGGCTGCAATATTGGTTGTGCCCGTATTTACCGCAATTCTTGGTGCGGCAGGTCCACCCTCTCCTCTTAGGTTGATTAAAAAGCTGGCAATGGCGGCATCACTGGAATTGATTTTTACCCGTGCTTGTTTTATTCCTGTGCTCGTTGGACGGAAGGTAATGGTTGATGAGGTAGTTTCATCTTTCGCTAGAGTTGTTTTTGTTGGTTGGGAAACAGTGAACAAACTCGCATCCGTTCCCTCAAGAGAGATGATCTCAGTTCCACCTGTGAGAGACAGTGTTTGGGATCCTGTGTTTTTAAGTGTGATCACCATAGACTTTCCAGCCGTTGTATTGATGATCTCACTCCCCATATCAATCGTTACACCACTTTCCTGCGAGATGCTATTGTAAAGGACTTGGAGTTTAGCTGGGGGAGTGTCGCTTGCTTGGCTTCCAGAGCCACCACCGAAGAGGGCAAGAATTCCCTCTCCGCCATTTCCACCCGAACTAGGTGGACAATTTATAAAGATGAGTATAACTGAAAGTAGGAGAATTCCTCGTAATATCTTTGTCATTTTTTGCATTTCCCTTCTGTTTAGCTTATAGCCTAGAGAAACCATAGGTAAAAAGATTTCAAGGTACATTGGGAAAAATTCGATCTGACTAGAACGTTCCCGACGTTTTTTGGTGGTATTTTGAACGTTTTTAACGTTTTTTTGGAAATTTTTTTATTTTGTAAAAAAATGAGGAACCAAAATGAAAATTTCTTTCCACGTTTTCCCATTTATTTCATCCTAATCCCTGTTAGGGTAAAAATTATTTGTTCTTTCTGCGTAGTAATCTCCGCTACAGAATTGTTACACGGAAGGTACTGACAGGATAGGTCCTGGAGAGTTTCTTACTTTGTATCCCCGCATGCATCTTTTTTGATTTGGTCACAAAGAGAAAGCCCAATGATTCTCGTTGCATCACAATTGAATTTTTCTCGTGCCTTTTCTTCCGTTGGTTTGGAACCTGCGGATGCAAACTCAGAACAAAAGATATAGTTTTGGTAAATTGCAAGGGAACAAACCAAATAGTCGGATTCGGCGCGTTCGCATTTTTTATACGAGGTGCTACTCCCCATACAGGAAAGAGATAATAAAAATAAGACAGGAAATATAAATTTCATTGAGCAGAATTTAGACCGCATCCTTAGTGAATTAGTTCCTTTGGAAGATATGAGTCCAATTCTTTTTTTGGTCTCCGACAGGGGAGACCCATCTTTAGAGCAAGGTTTTCAAGTCCTTTCGTCGAATCCTTAGTTTAGTTTTGCCCAACGAAATGTCGGATAACCAGAAGTCCCTGCAGTGCTGTAGTAATCTCTCATTTGCAGTTTGAATTTTTTTACCCCATCCTTTCCCCGCACAATATAAACTTCGGATTTTGCTGTCAGGATAGTATTGTTGTATGTATACCACTCAAACAGCTCTGGGTTTGCTGAATCATTTACATCCCCGGCACCCCCACCGCCACCTGTTTGGCTTTGAATGGAATCCACTTGGAAGGATGTGGAACAGGCAGTAGCGTTTGTAACAGCAGTAAAATTTGTGATCCCTGTTTTACAAGCCGCACCCGATCCAGATCCGCTTGTTCCGCTATTGGTTCCAATTAAAAATCTACGAAATCGCAAATCCCAGGAATCGGCTTCTAACACCTGTATGCCGTTCGCATTTAAGTTCACAAAAACCCAAGTCCGTGTTGAAGTTGCATTCACAGTTGTGAGGAAAACTCCCGGTGACTCTTCTTTTGTAGTTACCTTGTTTAGGGCTGTATCTCCACCTAAACCAAACCCACCTTCTAAAATTAAAAGTGCCGCCGCAGAAGAGTCGTTTGGTTTTTTCGCTTCGCAAGAAACAAAAAAAAGGAGTCCTATAACTAAGAAAAAATATTTCATATTCCAATTCCTTTGGAAAGAGAGGGAATCTTCTCTTTCCTAATTTTGAACTTGTAATTGACTGTCAGTCGCGTATCGCAGTTTCGGATCGAACCACAACCTTCGTTGCAGTTACACCATCTAAGTTTCGATAAACGTAGTTTTTGTCGTCGCGTGTCGGCACTAAACTTACCCAATCTTTCTTTTCAAAGATAGCCGAAGCGGGAGTTAGAGTGGAGAGTTGGTTGCAATCTGCACCATTTTTCCCTGTTGCCCAAACCGTGAGTCTCGGACTTACACCTGTGTTCCCTCTTGAGATATCCAAACAGACAGTAGTCGGTCCCCAAATTCCTGAATTTTGCGCAAGACAACCTGCCCCCGATCCACCACCTATTGTTGTGCTAAGTGCAGCCGTTGTAATAATCTCTTCGTATTTCGTTACACCTGTGTTGGTTCCACTGAACTGTGCCGAGACAAGAGCTTTGTCACAACTCTGGCTCTTCCCAAAAAATACACGCCACCGACCGTCTCCTGAAGTGGTAGTTGGACTTACAGATCCACCAAAACCAGTTACTGTCGGAAAATTAGAGCTGTCACTCCTTGCTCCATAGCCAATCAAAAGATTCAAATAACCGTTGTTTGCGCTTGCTCCCAAACTCTCAAATCGGAAGTGCCTTCCCGTCCCAGCCTGTGGTCTACAAAGTTCGATTGGATTCGCTAGATCAAATGTAGAACTATTGTTTATTGTCGTTTCGCATTGTTTTGCGGATTCGCTTACGAGAAGTGCCGCAAGAAAACCTAATTCGGTATCCTGGTTGTCTTTTGCTGGTGGCGTACAATTTGCTAGGACAAGCGCAAATGCCAAAAACAGCAGTCCATATATAGCCCTACTTCGATGGGTTTGGTTCATTGGATTTCTCCCTATAATATATTTTGAGTCTCATTCTCATTTATTCTGGCAGGACGAATTTTGTCGAGTCTTTTTTGAGACTAATTCTCAATAAGAATCGAGCCGGGTAGGACTAGATTTTAGCAAACGGGAAGGAAATAAAAGGGGATACAGAGGCAAAATTTGTCCAGGTAGTCTGTTAAAGTATTGTTGGAATACGGGAAACTGAGAGAACTTCCCTTTAACAAAGGTTTTTATACATTGAGTATTTATTTTTATCCGAATTCACAACTAACAGAGCTTACCAAACAACTTGCTACCAACATCCAAAACGAACAAAAAGATTCGCCCTTAGAATCTCCTCTGGTTGTCGTTCCGAATCCCAATCTCATTCCTTGGTTGCAATTAACCCTACCAAAGTATGCGAACAGATTTATCTCGGCAAATATCAAATTTACTTTTTTGGAAAAGGCCATCTTGCAAAAGATAGGTGATGCAAGTGGAATGGCGAGTTGGGATATTAAACACTCTGTAAATTCAAATGAAGAATTGCACCAAAGGATCTTTGGCTATTTGTATGAGAATCAAATCACCCTTATCGAATCATTCCCAATGGTAAAGGCTTATTTGGAAAAAGTATCAGGAATTTACTATTTATCTGATGTATTTTTGAAATACTTCAAAGACTACGAACTCAATCGTTCTGGTTGGATTTATGAATGGGCAAACGAAGTTGGATTTGATATGGGCAAAGCCCTCCAACTCACTCCAATTCCCAAAGAGCTGGAATCGGACCCCTACTATCTTTTACAAAAACAAGTCTATCAAAATCTCTTTCTGAAAGATAATGCTCCTTTAACATTTTTGTACCGATTGAACCAGTCCAGAAAAGACAAAATCTCTGGTGGTATTCATCTATTTTGTCTATCGAATCTGTCCGGAAGCTTTATCCAATACTTCAAAGAGATGGCAGATAAAAAATCCAATTTTCAGATTCATATGTATCAATTCCATTCGGGAATTGTAACAAGGAATGAGAATCAAATAAATGAGCTAAATTTATACAAGTTTGCAAAACCCCAAAACTATTTGGCATCCACATTTCGTTCTTTTGGAAAAGCAAATCCCGAAAAATCGAAAGCATCAAAATCAAAACTAGATCAGTTAAAACTTTTAACAAATGGAGTCGCAATCGAAACGGAATTACCCTTTGGCAATTCCAAAGAGTTAGAAAACAATGACACTTCGTTACAAATCTGGAATGCACCATCTACGTATCGTGAGGTGGAGACAATTGCGTATGATATCTTGGAACGAATCCAAAAAAGCGATGGCAAACTTAGTTTTTTAGACTTTGCCATCCTTGTTCCAAATATGGGAGAGTATCGTTCCTCGATCGAATGGATATTCGATGGAGGTGTCTATATTGCACCTATCCAAAACAAACCACCAGAGCGGAAACAGATTCCCTACTCTCTTACAGATATTTCGTCTGCTGAAAGTTCAGATATCTTTAAGGTACTAACAATTTTATTTCGTGCTTTTCAGAACCAGAGATTTGAAAAATCCGACCTCAATCAAATTTTTACGAATCCCTTTGTCACTTGGATGTTTGATCCCGAATCTCGAGAAGATTTTCTACCTGTCTTAGATGCCTTAGGAATTAGATTCGAAGAATCTGGGTATAACAATCCATATACGATGAATTATGGCGTAGAGCGTTCCGTGCTATCTGTATTGATGGAAAAAGAAGAAGCCTGGAAACACTTCGAAGAAGTTATTCCTGAAATTGGATCACAGAGTCTTATTTTACGTTTTTGCGAAATATGGTTTCGGATCCAAACCCTCGAACAAACCATTCGTAAAATCACGACACAAAAGGAAAATAGATACGAAGAATTTTTTTCTGCATTTAAAAATTGTTTTTTATTTACGGATGAAACACGGAAGGAGGAAGAACATTTCAACAAATGGCTATCAACCATCGAACCTTGGCTGGACCTAAATTGGAAAAATGAAATTGAATTTTTGGAAGCCTTATCTTT
>JALOTI010000188.1 GCA_025457985.1 Leptospira sp. | reverse complement strand
ACCTCTAAAAATTGCTATTTTGAATTTTGAATCAATGCAGAAGAATTATGAAAAATAAGAAAAACTTATTATTTCTTTTTTATGCCCTGATCTCGGTTTATTCATGCTCTTTCATGACAATAAAGCCTGATCAGGAAACTTTGATTAATAAAGTAAAGAATCGGACATGTTATGGAGGAAAGATAGTAGTTGAATCAAAAAATTTCCAATTCAACAATTTAGCGAACTCTATTAAGTCTGGATTTCAGGAGGCTATAGATTCTTGTGAAAATACTTCGCCAGAAGTAATAAATATATCTTTAGAAAAAACGGATGATGAAAACTCTTCTCCTAATTATGCATCATTTATCATAAGCTTATTTATTGTTCCTTTGCATTCAACTGAATCCTACGATTTAATAGTAAAAAAAGGAGTATTCAGCGCACGAAGCTCTATTGTCTTGAGTGAATATATTTCTCCATATTATATTTTTTATTTTCCGAATTATTATTTTAAATCACAAGATCAGGCGATAGTTTATAAAGAAGTACTTGGTCTATTATTAAATATCGAAGAACAAGAAATGGAATTTCGAAAATTTCATAAGATACAAACGCACACAAATGAGAATTTATTTAGGAATATGTATCGGTATTGTTTGTCTTCACTTGAAGAGTGTGGTAATAACGACTATTTGCTGAAAAAAATATCTGACTCGAAGCATGATGATAAGGTTAAGGAAGCCGATAAGCTCGATTTAAATCGACTTGTAAAAGTAGTATCTGAGAAAAATGATATTTTTATGCATGGCTGTTATTGTAGGAAAAATCCAGATCCAAAGATATTTGCCAAATGCCCCGTTGAATCGGATTTGGACTACACATGTCAAATTCGATATGAATGCCTTAAAGTTAACAATCCTTCTAATTGTGATGATAGTTTTTTAAAAAATCTTATTTCACTTGAGAAGAAGTTTCAAAAAGGAAAAATTGGCGACGAATATATCAAATCGAAAGTTGGTGAACAGCTTCGACTTTTTCGATTAAAACAAGCCTTAAAGTGAATCCGGTTTCTATTAGACTAATTGTATTTCTAATCTTGATTAGACGGATTTTTGCCACCGAAATAAAGCTAAAAAATGGAGATAGATTTCTTGATAATTTCATTTCTGAAGATGAAAGGTCTAACCTATTCAAATTCCAACGTGATTAAATGAATCCTAATTACGGAATTTAGATGAGGCAATGGTAAACGAAATCGGAAAGACCGATAGACATAGACTGAAAATTCTAATCTTTGACAAATGATTAAAGTTATATATCTTACTATACCAATTGTGTCGAATGTATCGGAAAATTGATTTAAGTAGTCAAAGGAAGGAGGTTTGAAAAGAGAACTTAACTTGCACTAGGAAAAATTAAGCTCTCTTTTGAGAAAGGAATTGATTAAATAGTCAAAATATTTATTGTTCTACGCATACTACTCTTTTCGAAATGTTACAAGCATCTGTTGTCGTTTCTACAAGTGTCGTAGTGCTTGCTCCTACTACACCTGTTACTCCATTAACTCCTCCGTTCAGACTTGTCCAGTTACTACAATTTACATCATTGGCGAGGTTTCCCCCTGTGATGGTCATTCCTGTCCAGAACCGTGTTCCGTTAGTTCCTAGGGCAAAATTCATTTGCATGGTGGTATTGGAATCACGAAAAATTCGATTCGAAGTTGTTGTTGAACCTGTTGTATTCGAAGTATCTGTGCTGTTCGAATAAAAAGTATTTGCCTTTAACACCCAATCCGTATATGAAAGTGATCCAGTCGGATTACCTAAAACTTCTCTTACTCCAGGTACTGCAACCATGGCTTTGTATGTTTTTCCGCGCACTCTGCTTGTATCGCCATTGCATAAGGCGTCTGCTCCTGTAATTCCACCTACGCCCACCAAACTTCCTAATACGGCAGAACTTAAAAACATATGACACCTTGTTGAACAAGGAACGACCGTTTGCGATTGTGCTATTAGCAGTGCTAATATAGTATCATCATTTCCGTCGTCAGACTTTTTGCAAGCACCTAACGTAAAAAAGACAGCCAAGATAACTAATTGGAATCGGTTTATGAATTTCATTAGAGCAAAGATATGGTTAGTTGCTCATATTTGCAAGTGCAAATTTCCATCAGAATTATCGATTCGTAGTGATTTTCGTTAAGCGACATAAGTGAACAATCCTTTTGAAACGGCAAATTCGCCATATATATGTGAAGCGAAATTAGAATATTCTGGGATCAAAAAAGTTAAAAACAGAATTTTGCTACAATGTAGTTTCGTTGAACTACTGCAAATGGGAGATCGGAGTGCTCTAACATAAAAGATATAGTCACCACTCGCGCCAAAAGTATCTAGCAATCTGTCCCGCTAACGGGAACCATTTCTGGATATACGGATTTGGGTTTGGAAAAATTCTTACGAAGTTCGCGCGTAGCAAAAATAACTACACTTTTTGGCTTTTCGTCTCACTTCCTGAACATTCTCGTTTTTGGAGAACATAATTCTTCCTCTATATTTTCAGAAAAAAGACTAACAGGGATTTGCATTTCATTTAAATCGAAAAAGAACCAAACGGTTTCTATTTACTAAAAAATAGTCATATAACAAAAATGTGGTTGTTAAAAAGTAATATCGAACTCATTTCTGACAAGGTAAGCAAAAATTTAGGAAATTTGAAAAATAACCTGGCCTGATTTCTGTTAGCAGGAATCCTTTTCCCTGAATCAAGAACAGGCGGTGAACGGGATAAAAATTATGTTCAATAGGATTTATATTTGCATTAGCGTTATTTTGTTTTTTGTCAATTGTCCTGAACCGGACAAAAATTCTGATTCAACCTCACTGCTCATTTCTCTTCTCGCCACGCGAAGCTCTGGCTCGAGCGTCAGCACTACTGGTGGCACCGGCGTTGGTGGAGTGAATAATACAACTCCTACGAACCCGTCAGTGTTTGAAAGTTCTGCTACCTCGGAAGTGGTTGCTGGAAATAGCTTTACTGTAAATAGTGTTTCCGTTACCCAATCTCAGTCTACGGTTTCCTCTTTTAAAATTGTAATGTCAACGGATTCTACACTAACGGATTCGGATACCTAAGTTGGAACGGTAAATGGAACTAACCCAACCACTTACAATATTGATGTTCCAGCAAGTTTAGTTCCTTCAAACGCTACACTTCCAGTGAGATACTATTTTGGGTTATTGCCTAGAAGTTCCACATCCGCGAACGACTCGATTATCGTCTTTCCTGCGAACTCACTTTTATCCTCCGGAGATTCAGGTATATCCGCTCCTCCTGCGATTTCTCTGAATGGAACAAATACCCAAGCGTTTATTAGTTATTTTTTATTCAACAATACGACTAAATTTACAGCAAGTGCGTATCAGGTGTCAGGAGGTTTAAATCCAAGTTTGGCACTCATACGACAATCTGATTTGACGATTGTTGGTTCAACGATTAACTCAAATGGTGCTGATAATTTTGAATTTGGCTCTTACACTTCTACAATCGGCAGTTTCGGTCTAACTGTTTACTTAAGAGTCGCGAGTGTAGGTGGAACGACAGGAAGTTTTAAACCGAGTGTTTTTTCAAATGGATCGTTTGGAGTTCCATTCTTTTCCTCCATATCTTGTTCCGGTGGAACGGGAGGCTTTGCCAATCGATGCGTAAATTATCCTACAGAGTATATAGGACGACCAGCAAGCAGCGCCAATTGTGTGGCTATACAAGGAACAGGTAGTATTTATTCAGCTTCAAGTTGTACAGCAACTAATCGTATACGTCGTTGTTACGCAAATCCCCTGAACA
Source organism: Leptospira sp. (assembly GCA_025457985.1). Classification (GTDB taxonomy): domain Bacteria; phylum Spirochaetota; class Leptospiria; order Leptospirales; family Leptospiraceae; genus Leptospira_A. Next base: position 1,265 of record JALOTI010000188.1, on the reverse strand, counting down.
ACAATGGCCGCGTGGTAATAGATTTTTATTCTCCATCGGATACAACGTCTAGCGCGGACACGCTATGCGCAGGTGATATTGCTCTTTAGTTCTGGAGAAAAACTTTAAACTTTTGACTCATAGCAACGATTATTGTTAAAAGGAAAGGATTTCCCTATTTCGATTGCGTCTACTTTTGATATTCAAAAGAAGGATACAAAACGATGCAAAAATATGAAGATTCAATTTTTCATTTTTATATTCTTTACTTTTGCAATTATAGGAAATTGTCAAAAAGAAGAAGAATACTGGAAAACATCTCCAGAATTTAAGTTATTTGTGTTGCGTGAAATATTATGGCAACAACCCAATTGCCCATCACCTAACTTAATTCTAGAGAAAGGAGTAGCGTATAGCGTAACGCTAAAAGCTGGTGAAAGATTCTGGTTTGATTTGAAAGAGCGTAAAGAGAATTCAGCATTTTCTGACAAAAAATATACGATAAAAGTTATTAAAGAATCGCAAGATGAAATTGGTAGCAGATCGTTTCTTTGTTTACGTCCAGCGAAATTCGATGGGGAACCATCAAAGGGAAATGGAGTCTCATCTACAGAATCTCAATTTCGCTTTATTGCTGCGGGTTCGAATACACCTCCGAATCCAATTTTTCAATTAGAAACTCTTGGAACAGACGCCGTCATAACTATCACTCACATTTTGACGGAGGATTGAACATGCAATGTAACTAAAATATAGTCGCCTGTTAAGCGAACTAACTTCCTATACTGGAGAATTTGTCGCGAATATTTGGCTACCCTTCTGACTAAGGGAATATGGAAAAAATCATATGAAGTTCCTGTGATGGTAAAATATAGTCGCCTTTAAGGCTACTGGATTCCCATAATAGACAATCTGTCCCGCATAACGAGAATTGTTTCTGGATTCAGTGGCTCTGGTCTTGAAAAAAACCTTACGAAGTTCTTATGTGGTAAAAGGTAAAAACTTGCCTACACCAGATGGAGACTGGCCGGCAGAATATAAAAAAGCAGTTATGGAAATGAACAGAGCTTGGATAAAAAAAGCGATGGCGGAAGGAGCAATAATTTATGATGTTGGAACTGATCCAAATCGATTTAAAAGAAATGAAAAGGAAAAGAAAAGTAGTTATTATGCGATGGAAAAGGCAGAAATTCGCAGGAATAATTATCCAACAAGGAAAATTGAATTGACTCCTTATGAGGAAAAAGTTTCGCATGAATGGAGAGCGGGAAATAAAAAATGAAGGA
>JALOTI010000187.1 GCA_025457985.1 Leptospira sp. | reverse complement strand
TCTCTTTGGTACATGGAATTTGAAATTCCCGGAGGATAGATACCGCCTCTTTCATTGTTTCCCAATCACTATGGGATCCCATGATCACAGCTACTTTACCTATGGAGCTAGACATACGAATAGCTTTGTAGAGAACCCCGATCCTTCAAGTCTTAATTCGGAAAAGAGATTCTGCAATCTCCTCCAGTTTCATCGATCGACTGCCTTTGATAAGGATAACGGATCCTTTGGAAACATGAAATCGGATATGCTCTACCAATTTTTCTTTATCTGTAAAATGATTGGCACCAGAGACAATTCTCGAAATTTCTTTTGAATCCTTTCCGAAGGTATACAAAACACCTTTTTTGGACTTCGCAATCAATTTCCCAATTTCGGAGTGGTAGTGTTTGGAGAATGAGCCTAACTCCTTCATGTCCCCAAGCACCCAGACTAAATTCTTTTCTCCTGCCATTTGTATGGATGCTTCAATAGAAGAAGCCATGGATTCAGGATTTGCATTATATGAATCGTCAATAATTGTATACTTGGATTTTTTGATATTGAGTCTTTTATCAGGACTTTTATACTTTCGGATTGAGTTAAGAATGGCATCCTTTGGAATCTTCAAGAATTCTGCACATTCGATTACACCTCGCACATTGCTTAACAATTTTGTTCCAGGGAGATTCCATTTTACTTCGTTTCCATAAAGGCTTAAGATAAATCCGTCAGGATTTACCTTCATAATTTTTAAAGATGATGGTTTTGTTTGCCTCCAAGCTACCAATTTCCATTTTTCTTTTTTAGCTCTGCTTTTTGCCAAATTCAAAAAATTCAAATCATCGGGAACAAATAGAATTCGATCACCAATCATTCCTTTTGTGATATCCAACTTTTCCTGAGCTATTTCTTTTGGGCTCTTTAGGTTTTCAATATGTGCTGATCCAATATTTGTGATCATAGTTGCATTGGGATTGGCAATTTTGGAGAGCCTTTCAATTTCGCCACGGTGGTTCATTCCCATCTCGACTACGGCTATACGAGTATCTTTGGTAATGCGAAATAAAGTAAATGGTACACCAATTTCATTATTATAATTTTTTTCAGTGACCACTACTTGCTTTTTTGGCAAATAAGAAAAAACAGAACCTAACAAATCCTTAGTGGTTGTTTTTCCGGATGATCCAGTTATCGCAATCAGATAGGGAGCATACCGATTGCGATGGAAGTTTGCCAGAGTTCCCAACGCTTGCAAAGTATCGGGAACAAATATTGCCTTTTTTTGTTCGTCAGAAGAAAGGTCTTTCCAGACCGGATGGTCTTTTTTACAAAGATACCCACTTGCTCCTCTGTCTAAAGCGTCCTTGATAAACGCATGACCATCCCGATCCCAAACCAAAGGAACAAATAGGCTTCCCTTTTTTGCTTCTTTTGAAGAGGTAGTGATACTACTGAAGTTTGTATCTACGGTCGAACTGAAATTATATACTCGATTCAGAACCGCAAGAATTGTTGACAGTGAATAAGAAAATGGTGCAATCATAGATGTCTTTACCATCCTTATGATGCATGGTATGGTTGGAAGAAAATCATAAAATGAAATCCAAAATGAAAACGGTCCTGATTGGACTAGGAAGGATTGGTCAACTCTTAGAGAAAGATCCATTCCGAAAAAAACCTTGTACCCATGCGGGAGTTCTCCTTTCTGAATTTGGACTGAATCGTTTCGAATTTGCCTTAGGGGTTGACATCTCGCCGGAACGGATTCAGACGTTTTCAAATGAAACAGGATGTATGTCGATCGACCTTCCTTCTTTTCAGAATCTCTCCAAAAAGGAGATTCAATCCTTTGATTTAGCCATCATTGCAACGCCCAGCATCACCCACGAAAGTCTTGCCAGTTTTTGTTTAGAGAAAGGAATACGCCACCTGCTCATCGAAAAGCCAGTCGCTTTATCTAAAAAAGGCGGTGAAAAATTGGAGGAGCTTCGGAAGAAAAAAAGGGCAAAGGTTTGGATCAACCATGAACGTAGGTATCATCCAAGTTACCAATGGGTAAAACAAATCCTCGAGACAAAAAAATTTGGATCCATATGTTCCGTAAGAGCTTCTGTTTTTACCTCAGCCAAAAACCCTGGCATCGCCTTTCAAAAACAAGGTGGGGGACCACTACTTCATGATGGAACTCATGCATTGGATTTGATTCATTGGATATTGGGACCTTGCTCGGTTGTCTCAGCGAAAATGGAACGACCAGTGAAAAAGGGAATTGAAACACGCGCGTTTGCAATTTTGGAGTCAAAGGATGGGGTACCCATTCTTTTGGATGTTTCAGGGGGAAGAGACTATTTCCAATTCGAACTCGATATACATACGGAATCCCATCGGATGATTCTCTCTAATGATGGGTTTCTGTTCTATGAATCACAGACATCAAAATTGTATTCTGGTTTTCGTAGCCTTCATCCTTTTATCCCGAGTGGCTTTCCAAACCCAGAAACTTCGAATGCCTTTTTGGGCATTTATGAGGAAATCTACGGTGTTTATTCTAAAAAAACAAAACGCCAGGAAGGAACTCTTTTTGACAATATTGAAATTTTAGAAATGATCGAATCAATCTATAGGCGAAAAAAATGAAAGAACCAAAGAAAAGACAAGGGACTTTGTACCAGTTTGTACTAAAAACCTGGTTATCCTATATCTATTTGACTAAAATCCAAGTTAGATTCAAAAATACTTCCGATTTTCATATCCTAAAACAATCATTTCTGAAGAGGAAGGGAAAAGAGACGAAACAACTTTTCTTTTCGTTAGGTGGAATCTATATAAAAATCGGACAATTTTTAAGTAACCTTTTTCATATTCTACCGGAGGAATACCTTTGGGAACTTCAGGATTTACAGGACAAAGTTCCACCAAAAAGTTTTATTGAATTTTCAGAAGGTTGGGCTCTAGATCATTCGCAAAAGCTACACGAGGTTTTTTCTGATATTTCAGAAACAGCATACGCAAGTGCAAGTACGGCTCAAGTACATACAGGATTTCATAATGGAAGAAAGGTTGCTATAAAAGTCCTCTACAAAGGCATTAAGGAAGAAGCAGAAGGGGATTTAAAGGCAATTTGTCGTGTAATTTGGTTCATTGATACCTTTGTTGTGAAGATTTCTGGCAAGGAAGTTATCTCACAATTAAAGGAAATGATTCGATTAGAACTCAATTTAAAAAATGAGCTGGAGGCACTCATCCGTACGAAAGAATTATTCCAAAACGAAAAGGACTTCTATTTTCCAGAGCCCATTTTGGAATTTTGTACCAAAAATGTTTTAGTTACAGAATTTGTGGAAGGGAAAAAAATATATGAACTTTCTCCCAATTTCTCTCCCAACAAAAAGAATCCTTACCTACAAAAACTGATTCGTGCGTATATAATTATGCTTTTCGAACATAGGTTTTATCACGCTGATCCGCATCCGGGAAATTTGATCTTTCTGGAGTCCGGAGAAGTTTGTTTTATCGATTTTGGAGCCGTACAATCTGTAACAATTGAAGAGACAAAAATTTTAGAAAAGATACTTATTGGAGCTATGAGGAGAGATTATCACCTGATAGCTGAATGTTTAATTGATCTGGGAGCAGTTACAGAGACTTTGGAAAAAGAAGAACTCGTCCAAATCATAAAATACTCTCTATCCAAACTTTCACGTATTCTTTCTAACACAAGTGACTTCCGAAACATAGGACTTGAAACCTTACGTCCCATGGAAGACCTACGTTTTTTGAAAGAAATACAGGTGAGTTTGAAGCGGCTCTTTTCTTCTCTCAAATTACCCGCAAATTTTTTAAGTCTTCATAGAGTATTAGCTTTATTATTGGGAAATTTTTCCTATTTAGATCCCACGCACTCTATCTTTGAATATGCGGAAAAACCATTTTCGACCATTGTTCTAAAAGGAGGGAGTCTCAAAAAACTTTGGCGAGATGAGGGAGAAGAGATGCTTTCCAGTTTGTTTGCCCTTCCCAAGGAACTGAATGATCTGCTTTACAAGATCAATCGAGGTGAGTTCCCTCCTAAGGAAGGAGGAACAAGCCGAAATACAATTCTGTTAGAAATCCTGACATTTGGTCTTCTCGGATCTATATTTTTCTTTTTTGGCATGTACTACGCTGAAAAATCCTGGAAAGAACCAAGCCTTTTATTTTACATACTCTCAGGACTTTCCTTTTGGTCACTTGCCAAATCTGGTCTAATGTATTGGAAAATTAAACAATAGGAACTTATGAACCTTCCCAAAAAACCATTTTTCTCCGTTTACAAACCTCATTATCTAGCATTTGTTTTTTTTGGATTCGCCTTGGATATCGCCACAAAGTATTGGATCATTCTTAAAATGAACGCATATGAAAGTATTCCCGTGTTAGGAGAATTTTTCAGATTGTCTCTCACGTTTAACACTGGATTTGTCTTTGGCCTCTTCCAAGACAATGCCTTGCCGAGTTTATTTGCGACTGGATTTGCCATTTTGTTTTTAATCTTTTATCGCTGGAGTGTAGAAGACCTTGGAAACCCATGGGGTTGGAACTTTGTGATGGCGGGTGCATTCGGAAATTTTGCTGATAAGTTTTTTGTAAAAATACCTGGTGAGGGATTTCGATTTGGTTTTTCACCTGAAAGACCTGGTTTGGAATTTATTGGTGTTGTAGACTTTTTAGATTTTGAATGGCCAAATTTTCTGCTCTTCGACAGATGGCCGGCCTTCAATGTGGCAGACTCTTGTGTTTCCATTGGAATCGTGATTCTACTATTGACAATGGACTGGTCCGAGGTCGACGCCAAGGACAAAGCAAAAAAGTAAACAGAGTCTTATTCGGGATTAGAGCAAATAACTTCGAGTCAGGTTGACAGAGAGGGTTTTTAAAACTTCTTTGTCTTCCTCTGTTTTTCCAACCTTCCAATTGATTCCCGAAGGAGAGGCATAAAGACTTCTTCCCAGCAATCCGCCCCCAGTGGCACAAACACGAATTAAATGGATTTTTTTCTTTTTCGCCAACTCTTCAAAGTACTTTAAATCATCTTCGTATGATCGATCATTTTGTTCTTTAGAGAGATAAAAAACAATTTCTATATCTTCCTTCTGG
>JALOTI010000186.1 GCA_025457985.1 Leptospira sp. | reverse complement strand
TTTAGAATGGCAGAATTTCTTGAAAAACGAAATAGTGAGTAAACTTGCCACAAAACTGGGGTCATACGAATTCCGTATGGATTACGATCCTACGCTTCTAGATCGTAAAAAAATCCAAGAGTATCTAGATTCGGAGAAACTCAATCTTCCCGAAGTTACTGTTTGGGAGACCGCTGTAGAAAACAAAATCATCAAATGATGTAATAGATTGACATTTTTTTTATATATGATTACCTTTCCAACCTAAGTGGGGAAAGGAATTACATGACATTTCATCGGAAATTGTTCTCAGGGAAAAAGTTTAGGATAACGTTATGTATCCTCATCTTTCTATTTTCAATGGAAATATTTGCCATTGGAGACTACCAACCAGGCTCCGAGCTTTATGTCATCACAGAACGGGGGTTAAATCTAAGAGACAATGCCTCTCCCTCAGGAAAAAAATTGATTTTGATCCCCTTTGGAGCCAAGGTAAAGGTGGGTGTCCGTCTCACGGAAAATCCGATGACCGCCGATGGTATCTCTGGCTACTGGGCCGAAATCACTTACAATAAAAAGACAGGATTTGCCTTTGACGGCTATTTGAGCGAGTTCAAAGCTCCCCCAAAAGGTTGCAAAAGTTTCAAAGATTACATCACAAAAACCTTCGGCAAGGGCAAAGAAGAAACCGTTCCTGCAGGTGATTACGAAGGTAGATCTGCCATTCGATTTGGTTCAAATATTCTGTATCTCACTGAAGGAGGTTCCACTTGGGATTTGTACTTTCCTGGGATTTCTATGGAAGAATTATTTCTGATTGGAAGGGCCTGCAAAGAAGTACAGTCCAAAACACTTAAATTGGAACCTAGCGGAGAGTTTGGTGAAGGTTTCGGTATGGTTATGAATTCCATCTACAAGGATGAAAATGGAGTGGTCATTTTCAGACGAACTCCTTGATCTCTGTGTATCCGTGGTTCCAAATTTATTTCACTTTATGACCATTGAGATTGCCAAGTCCATCGTACGCTGCATATTTATATAAATCATGTAAGGTGGGATAATTGAATGGTGCCGCAATGACATCGTGTAATGTTTTTTTCTCAGATACCAAAGTCATCCCATAGTGGATGATTTCGGTAGCCAAATTCCCAATGATATGAACACCCAAAACCTGAGCACTTTCTTTGTGGAAGACAAGTTTCAAAAACCCAAACGAAGAGCCTAGGATTTTCCCTCTTGCCATATTCTCATATTTCGATTTACCACACATAACAGGAATTTGCTTCTGAATAGCTTCTTTCTCGGTGATTCCGACCATTGATACTTCGGGAATTGTATAAATTCCATATGGAAAAATCTGATATAATTCTTTCATCCCACCGGTGGTAAACATATGGGTTGCAGCAATTCTCCCTTGGTCCATACTTGTACTTGCCAGAGCAGGGAATCCGATCACATCGCCTACGGCATAAATGGATGGAACCTTTGTTTGGTAGTGGTCAGTCACATCGATTGTTCCCCGTTTGTTGGCTTGTAATCCCACCCGACCCAGTCCGAGTCCCTTTGTATTACCTGATCTCCCCGCCGCAAACAAAAACATATCCACTTCCAATATTTCACCTGTAGTTAAATGGATTTTGTGATTTTGTTCCTCTCGATCAGACCTTTCGATTCGAGATACCCCCGAATTAAAAATAACTTGGATTCCATCATTCCTCATAATACGGACTAACTCGGTCGTGATTTCTGAATCTAAAAAGGGAAGGATCTCATCTTTGGTATCTACGAGATAAACAGGTATACCAAGAGATGCGAAGATTGTCGTATATTCACAACCAATGACTCCGGCACCTAATACGCATAAGGATTTTGGAAATTTTTTTAGTTCTAAGATCGTATCGGAATCGTGGATCCGAATTCCATCGAATGGGATTTCAGGTGGTCTATGGGGCAGGGAGCCTGTACAAATGAGAATAAATTCTCCAGTAACTTGCTTCTTTTCATCGGAGTTTGAAATGGAAACTTCTACCGTATGTGGATCCTGAATTTCTGCCAAACCATGGAAGACTTGAATTTTATGTTTATCTAAATTGGAATTGATCGCTTTGGTTTCGGATTCGGTTACATAATTCCTTCGATAGAAAAAATCTTCGATCGAAACATTTCGTTTCAGATCTTTGTCTACACCAAAGATTCCTTTATCATTTTTTCCGGAGAGAAAGAGTGCAGTTTCCTTAAGAGTCTTAGATGGCAGAGTCCCCGTATGAACACCCGCGCCACCTGGATACATAGCCTTTTCAATAAGAGCTACTTTTTTTCCAAAGTATGATGCCTTGGCGGCAGCCTTTTCCCCGGCGGGACCTCCACCGATCACAATCAAATCAAAGTCAAAGTTCTCCATAGGCGAAACCTCGCAAGTTCGGAAGTGACGCTAATGATACTAAAAAATCCGTCAAATCAATTCGAAAGATTCTTTTGGAGGGAATAGGTTTGTTGGACAAAACCATTGGAAAAACGCTGTGAGCCCTGACAGTTGAGAGGAATGGTTTCTTCTGAACTCAAATCCCAAAGAGGAATGCCCTTCCCAATCAAAACAGGAATCATAGTTATTATAATCTTACTAAGAAGTCCTAATTCTACAAAAGAGGAGATCACTTTTCCTCCGTCCACATAGGCTCGTTTGGTGTTTCCTTCCTTTTGCAAAATATCGTCTAACTCCAAAATGGAGCCCATATGCCGCCTTACAAACGCTTGTAAGTTGGTAGGAATCGTAATTTTTGATTTGGATAGAACCCACACCGGTTTCTCTCCATAAGGATACTCAGGAAACTCCAAAACCTTTAGGAAGGTATTTTTACCCATAATCAGGCAATCCACAGAATCAAAAAACGTTCTGTATCCAAAATCTTCATCTGGAAGATTGTATTTTGGATCCAGTAACCAATCCAAACCTCCGTCATCAGTTGCGATCTTCCCATCCAAACTCGTCGCAATATATCCAATATATTCGATCATAAAAGCCTCCTTACATCACTGAAAACGGATAAAAAACTAAATCGGAACTCGATCTTTTTCACCTGTTGAGATTCTATTTTGATAATTTATTTCTGATAAAATTCTACGCTGTAGAAATATAAATCTATTGAACTATTGATTAACATTTTTGATCAAGAATAAATTCTACGATGTAGAAAAAGTATTGCAAGTTGTGATGATTGTGGCATTAATTTTCAATTGAGGCAAAATGGCAGATTTGACGAATACCAAAATCCTAAAAATCGCAATCCAAACCTTGGAAAAGGAAGGTTGGAACGGTTTTTCGATGCGTGGGCTTGCTAAAAAATTAGATGTAGATCCTATGGCAGTCTACCACTACTATCCATCTAAAGAAAACTTGATTCATGCTTCTATAGAGAAGGTGTTTGAAGGCTTTGTTTGGGAACCTGTGGCGGATTTGGGTCAGCACTCAGGTGGTATGGAATCTTTCGGAGCGCTTGCTTCAAGGAAGATATCCCGTACAAAAGCCAAAGAAAGGAATGGGGTTGTAAAACGAGTTATGGGGTTACTCACTTCCTACCGCGATTTTTTTTTACAATACCCAAACAGCTGTATGTATCTCTTAAACCATGGCTACAACGATATTCCCAAATTGAAGGAATACAATGATGTTTTGGTCTTATCCATATCTGTTATGGAAAAGGACCGAACAAAAGCTACGCTCATTCGAGATATATTGATCGATTATTTGCACGGGTATTCAATGGCTTATTTTGCGGAGAGAAATAAACCCAAACGAAAACTAAAGGAAATGGAGATTTTCTTTGAGACGTCTCTCGATTTTTTGATTCAACGACTGCTCTCTAAGTAGAGATTACATACTATCAAAATAGAATGTATTGGAGAAAAATCCTTGAAAAGTGGTAATACCAAGGTTATACTCTAATTATGAAGACAGCGATATCAATACCAGATGATCTCTTTGTTTTGGCTGAGAAGACTGCAAAAAAGCTAGGAATTCCGAGAAGTCAGTTATTTGCGAAAGCTCTAGAAGAGTTTATACAAAATCACTCAAAAGAAAAAATTACTGAGAAACTAAATGAAGTTTATTCAAATCCATTGAATAGAAACGAAAGTATTACTCCCCATGTTTCCGTATCGAACCTAAGAAAAAGTTTAGAAAATGATTCGTGGTGAAATCTGGTGGGTCGATCTAGGAATTCCCTTTGGAAGTGAACCAGGATTCAAAAGGCCCGTTTTGATAGTTCAAAATGACTCCTTTAATGAAAGTAATATTAATACTATTGTCGTCGTTCCATTGACTACAAATATGAATCTGGCGGAGGCTCCTGCCAATGTTATCCTAACACGAAAAGATACGAACCTTCCCAAAGATTCCGTCGTAAATGTTTCACAAATTGTGACCTTGGATCGAGAAAGATTTATAAGCAAGGTATCTGAATTAAAATCCAAAAGTATGAAAAAAATCGAAGAGGGAATTCGAATTGTTCTTTCACTTGAGTGATGTTCTGCCCAAATAACATCCGCTTGTATTTACTGTGGTAGAAGGTCTCCGGAAGTGCAAGTGCCAGAACGGAAGAAACGAGGATAAGCTTAAACAAAATTGTTGCAGGTGATTCTTTAATTTTTCACCAACGTTCCTACTTTAAATAAAAAAGCCAAGGTTTCCCTTGGCTTCTCGTTTTTTGTTTAACAAGGTCTGCAGATAACTATAGTTAGATGCAGACCTTATCTCAATCGATCTGTTTTATGGTCTTTCTACGATCATCGATCCTGCGATTCCACCATGAGCACAAGCAGTCACGAGAACCTTTTTCGCATCTTTGTTCTCTTGAAAGTCCATGATGGCGTTGTGGAGAAGTCGAACTCCTGTTGCACCAAATGGGTGTCCAATGGCGATTGATCCACCATTTGGATTGATTTTTTTTGCATCAAAGTTCTTTTCCCAATCAAAACCAGTTCGGATTTTGATTTCTTCCAAAGCCGCAACTGCCGTTGCAGCGAAAGCTTCGTGGATTTCGATTACGTCGATGTTTTCAACTTTTTCGCCCACTTCTTCAAGTAGACCAAGAGTCGCTTCTGCTTGACCAAGACCCATAAGGTTTGGTGCAACACCTTTCATCTTAAAA
>JALOTI010000185.1 GCA_025457985.1 Leptospira sp. | reverse complement strand
TTCCTCTGTAATATCTCCTTGAATGACTCTTTGTAATTCTCCAAGAAAATCTTCCCTACGAATTTCACAAATATAAGCTTTTCCATTATCGGTCTTCAGATCAAAATAAACTGCTTCTTGCGGCATCCCAAAACTAGAAGTTCCCATGCGTGTAGTAGAACTACATATATCTTCTCCTATTTTGCATCCGCCAACAATAAACGGATTCCCGCCAATATTCAAAGAAATATTAAAGTCATTTTCTTTTGCGACGAATATATAAGGCCTTACCAGTGTTTTAAAATCTACCAAATGAAATTGAATATCGTATTCATCGTCACTTAAAGAAGACCGTTTGATCCAACCGGTGATTGTATCCGTTTTCACTTTCACAAATCCCTTTTTTTCTGTGAGTGGATGTGTATTTTCTAATACATCTACTGGGGTGTTTTTTTCTAAATTACCTAAAACTACAGAACTCAATTTTGGTTCTTTGAATACTTGAATAGACTCCGATCCGAAGGTTCGTAAAGATTTACTAATGTCTAAGTCAAATCGACTTAAAATGATTATCCTATTTTGCCATACTGCTTTATAATAATAAACATTTTCAGCAACTTTGACTTCTACGAAATTTTTATTTTTATCAAGAATTAAATCGATTTTGTCTAGTGCGGCTGGAGGAGATTCCCGAACCAAGGATAGATCTAATTCTTGTGCCACTATTATTGCCCCAGGGGATACAAAAGTAGTTAAACACCCATCTTTTTTAGAACATAGTTTTGATTTTTCTTTTTTTGGTAGATCTGCTCCATTCAACAAAAAAAATGCACAACCAATCAATGCTAGGTTTTTAAAAAACTTAACATATCTTAGTTGATACATTTAGGATCGTTCACTGCTTAAGACTTGTAAATGCATAGAATTTTTTATCAATTCAACATCTGAAAAAAATCATTTCCTTTATCATCTACCACTATAAACGCAGGAAAGTTTTCGACATCAATCGACCAAACCGCTTCCATGCCAAGTTCTGGAAAATCCAACACTTCGACCTTTTTGATATTTTCTTTAGCAAGTAAAGCCGCAGGCCCACCGATCGATCCCAAGTAGAATCCTCCGTTCTTCTTACAGCTGTCAGTTACGACCTTGGAACGATTTCCCTTTGCAAGAGTTATCATCGAAAATCCCTTTTCTTGGAAAACTGGAACGTAACTATCCATACGTCCAGCCGTTGTAGGACCAAATGATCCAGAAGGCATCCCTTCTGGCGTTTTTGCAGGGCCCGCATAGTAGACTGGATGATTTTTAAAATATTCTGGGAGAGGTTCACCCTTGTCTAATTTTTCTTTTAGCTTCGCATGTGCGATATCACGGGCCACCACCAAACGACCAGACAACATAACGCGCGTTTTAACTGGATACTTGGTAAGTACCTTCAATATCTCGGGCATCGGTTGGTTGAGATCAATATGTACTGATTCTGTATTGGAATCTACTTCGTCGATAGTCGGTAAAAATTTAGCAGGATCGTATTCCAATTTTTCTAAGAAGATTCCATCTTTTGTAATTTTGGCTTTGATATTTCGGTCAGCACTACAACTAACACCTAAACCTACTGGACAAGAGGCACCATGACGAGGAAGACGAATCACTTTAAAATCATGCGCTAAGTACTTACCACCAAATTGTGCACCAATCCCAGATTTCTGCGCAGCTAACAACATTTTTTCTTCTAGCTCGACATCTCGAAATGCAGATCCAAATTTGTCTCCTTTTGTAGGCAGATGGTCTAAATATCCAGCTGACGCTAATTTGACGGTCTTTAAATTGGCTTCGGCAGAAGTTCCCCCAATCACCACGGCTATATGATAAGGGGGGCAAGCCGCCGTTCCTAAATTGGATACTTTATCCGCGATAAATTTTTCAAGAGAGGCTGGATTGAGAAGTGCCTTTGTCTCCTGAAAAAGATAGGTTTTGTTAGCTGATCCGCCACCTTTTGCCAAAAAGAGAAAGCTATATTTGTCACCAGGAGTTGAATAGATATCAATTTGAGCAGGAAGATTGGAGCCTGAGTTGACTTCCTCATACATCGTGAGAGGAACTACCTGCGAGTACCTTAGGTTGCGGTTTACATAAGTATTATAGATTCCTCGGGATAGTGCCTCCGCATCAACCCCGCCGGTAATCACATACTCACCTTTTTTTGCCATAACGATTCCTGTACCTGTATCTTGGCAGGAAGGAAGCTGCTTATCAGCTGCTATCACGGCATTTTTCAAAAGAGCCATTGCCACAAAACGATCATTTGGTGTCGCCTCTGGATCATCCAAAATTTTTCGAACTTTTTCTAAATGAGCTGTTCGCAAGTAAAACGAAACATCCTCCATGGCTTTTTCCGCAAGGAAGGTAAGACCTTCTGGTTCCACCTTTAGAATTTCTTTGTCGCCAAAAGGAACCGTGCTGACATAATCTTTTGTCAATAGTTTGTATTCGGTTGTGTCCTGTGTGAGCGGAAATGGATCTGCGTAAAAAAATTCTGGCATGGAAACCTCTAATCTATACTTCTAATTTGCTAAGTTTCCCTCATTCGTAAATGAATTTTTCAGGAAGACAGCAGATGATTCCCGATCCATACTTTCCTCGTGGAACCAAAAATCTTTGATCAAATCGCAAGCCAGTACGACACCGAAGATCGAATCCAATTGGCAAACCGCATTTTGGGAAAGCTCCTTCCAAATTTATCAGAAACCGAGAGCCTAACTCTTTTGGTTTTTGGATGTGGAACAGGTCTTTTGGGAATTCCTCTCACATCTCTCTACCAAGAAGTGTTCTTTGTCGATGATTCCGAATCTTTACTTAAATCGATGTTTTACGCAAAATTGGATTCCAAAAAGCAAATTCATCGATCATCTTATACGTATCAAGGAAGCGATAAAGTTTGCTACCGAATCCTTCAAGATGGAAACTCCTGGCTCTTCATACGGGAAATGACCTGCGCCTGTTAACTCCACAAATTCTTTTTTTGTTGGAATTTTATCAAAGAATTGTTTACTCAAATGAGTTGGTGTCCATGGATCAATACTCGGATGAGCAAGTAACACAGGACATACTTGGAATGCCTCTGGTTCGATTTTAGGTTTGTAATTCAGGAAGGTATTCAAAAATCCAAGACTTACTTTTGAACCCCCAGCATAAGGATCACTCGCAAACACTTCAGAAAAACTGGGATCGTTTGTTATATATTCCATTTTGCTAAACCATTTGATGGGAAAGTGCATCCCATTTGTTGCAAATGAGAAAAAGGAATTGATTGGCAGTCCAACCCGACTAAAAAATCGATTGGAGGCAATCGCATCTCGGACTTCCACATCCCTTGGATCAACTAACGTAGTAGCGATAAGACCGTCAACTTCACCATTATAAGCCGCTGTGTGATATGCAAGCATTCCCCCAATACTTAGCCCGAATAAGATGATTTTCTGATTGGGATTTTTTTCTCTTTGAATCAATTCATGTAAAACTAAAACCCAATCCTCATACGGAACATAACTTTTATTTTCAGGTACTTTCGTTAGACCAAAACCTGGTAAATCGGGAGCGATCCACTCACAACCTAGATTCTCCAAACCAACGGCTAAAGTCCCAAGAATGCGTCCATTCCCACCTCCTCCGTGTAATAGGATGATTTTACATTTGGCATCTTTTTTTACATACCGATCCATATGAATCTCATAACCATTTAAGGTTAAATACTCTTCGGTAGGTAAATTCTGTTTTCTGAACCGCAATTCATCGGGAAGAAAATGTTGGTATCTATGCCAGTAGGCAACCTGTGTATAGCTATTGGGTCTATTCGAGCCTGATGCACAAGACAGCATAATTGAGCAAAGAGCAAAAAAAAATATACGGATACTTTGTTTCATAAAAATGAAATTGAATCTTTTTTCAATCGCGTCAAAACATTATGTGATTTAACCAGGAGATTTTATTTTACAGATGTATAACAAAAAAGATCGGATTTCTGAAACCTATGAAAAACTTATACTGACGTTTCACGAAATTTTTCTAAACACAGCATACGAAAAAATAAGCATCGAGCAGATCGCAAATAAAGCAGGCATGACGCGCGTTAATTTTTATCATTATTTTGTGGATAAAGAAGATATTTTATATCGCACTTATATTTTCTTTTATCGAAAAATGGAATCTGAAACTCCAAAGGTTGATCCCACAACACTTCTTGCAAACGGCCGATCTCTGACTTTTTATGCTTTAGAGAATGCAAAAGCCAATGCAAAGTTCTACAAAATGTTATTTCAAGATTCTATTCCGGCTTCTGTTACTTATCGTATTTTAGATTTTATCACAGACGAATCCTATCGTACACATGAACTCTTAAGAAATCTTTATAAAAAGGATTTCCCACCATATCTATTTATAAATCAATATCTCGCTGGCGCGTTTTGGAACCTACTTCGAAACCTAATTCTTTCAGAAACTCCATTTGATTCAGAATCAGTATCTGAATTTTTTAAGAAACTTTCTACTGAGGGATTGAGTAGTCTTTTAAGCCCAAAAACTTAATATAACTTTTTAAAAAAGAATAGCAATGTTCTCTAAGTTAGATTTACATAACTAGATTTTTTTTGCTACTTTCATTTCGTTTTTTTCAAGTTCCTTTCATACAATGTGATCCAATCCTTCGTAGTCATTTTGGAAGAAAGTTCGGCAATCAATTTCCACGGAATATCATCTAACTTTTTAAAACGGATACAACTTTTTCCCATATCCAATTTGGTTTTACAATGTTTGGGATATTCTGTTTTGAACCAATTGAGTAATATTGTATCCGCATAAATACCCATATGATAGAGGGCAAAGCCATTTTTCTGTGAAGCAATATGAATAAAAGGTAAGGCTAACTCAGGTGTAACATGATAACCAGCCGGATAGATTTTTTTCGGAACAACATATCCCACCATCTTGTATTGTATAGTTTCCTCAAAGCCTTTGGGAAGGTTCTTTTTAATTGTATCTCTAAGTTTGGAGAAAATCTTTTTTCTATCTTCCGGAAGAGATTGGATATAACTTTCAACTTCGTTTGCCATACCAATTTAAAATCGCAGAACATTCAATCTGGAAAGCAAAATATGAATTTTCCGATACC
>JALOTI010000184.1 GCA_025457985.1 Leptospira sp. | reverse complement strand
GATTCCCAATAACAAATAAGGAGTCTTTTCAATTTCTTGATCAAAGTAACCTGCCAGAAAAACAGCGAGCAAATGCAAAAACTGAAAGAATAAGAGAACCAATTTTTTTTGGAAATGATCGAGTAAAAATCCAGTGTATAAAAAAATAAGTGGAAACGGCAAAAATAAGAATAAAAATACAATCCCCGAAAAACCTTTTACAGCATCCAAAGTTTGGCTATAGATTACGATGTTATAAAGAAAGGAACTACCTGCGAGTGTTCCAAATGCAAATGCTATGTAAAAAAAAACTAAGTTCATTGAATCTCTAAGAATGGAAAGTCCCCCGATTCCTTGGTAGCAAAAAAAAAGCCTCCCAAAGGAGGCCTTCTTTGAACAAAAAGAGGAAGGACTGAATTAACGTTTGGAGAACTGAGTTCCCCGTCTTGCTTTGTGAAGACCGTATTTCTTTCTTTCCACCATCCTGTTATCACGTGTGAGGAAACCTTCTTTTTTGAGTGCAGGCTTGAGAGACTCATTGAAAGCAACAAGAGCACGAGCAACTGCGTGTCTGATCGCACCCACTTGCCCCATAACTCCACCACCAGTTACATTTAAAAGAATATCATACTTATCACGAGATTCTAAAAGATAAAGAGGCTCAAGATCACGCTTTACTAGGTGTTCCCCATTTTTAATGTATTCCGAAACATCTTTTTGGTTTACTGTAATTTTTCCAGAACCTGAAGAAATCTTTGCACGAGCAACAGATGTCTTTCTACGACCTACCGCCCAAGTTGCTTTTTGCGCCATAATTATTGAATCTCCAATTTGAGTGGTTTCTGTGCCACTAAGTCGTGTTCACTGCCAGCAAATACGCGGCAATTTCTAAGCATTTGGTCACCTAACTTCGATTTAGGTAACATTCCTTTTACTGCTTCCATTAAAATTCTTTCAGGATTTTCTTGAATGAGTTTGTGAAATGCAATCGCAGTCATACCACCCGGATATCTTGAGTGGTGGTAGTAGATTTTCTGTTCGCGCTTGCGACCAGTTACTTCCACTTTGGATGCATTGATGATGATGATATTGTCACCACAATCCTGGTTTGGGGTGAAGTTTGCTTTGTGTTTGCCACGAAGTCGTGTAGCTACTTGGCTTGCAAGACGACCAAGCGTCTTGCCACTTGCGTCCACAATGTACCACTGTTTTTTTATTTCTTCTTTTTTCAAAGAAGGAGTCTTGTGGGCTTTAGACAATAGTTCCATAAGTACGAGATTTTCCTCTTTTCTGTCAGGATTTTAGGTTTTCAAGCACGGTCAAACAAATTTATTGGGAAGTACCGTTGAAAGAATCAGAAATCCTACAAACTCTCTTTGGAAGGGAAGCTCTTCCCGAGGATGATTGCCACTTTATCCCGCCAAAAACTCTCGTCACTACGGATTCCCTTGTTGAGGGCACCCATTTTCTGCACAAATGGTCGAGTCCGAAGATCCTTGCGGAAAAGCTTATAGAAGTCAATGTTTCTGATATTGCAGCCTCGGGCGGAGTACCAAATATTTGTTTTTTGAACCTCGGTCTCTCCGACCACTCCAAACAGAAAGCTTGGGTACATGAATTTAGCAAAACCCTTCAAAAAAGATTAAAATCCTACGGGATTAAGTTAGTAGGCGGAGATACATTTTATTCCAAAAACACGCATTTGACCTTAACCGTTTTTGGAAGCACAGAATACCCATGGTTTCGAACAGGTGGTGAGGACGGTGATACCTTGTATCTGACAGGCGCAATCGGAGATTCGGAACTGGGACTCACTGCCCTGCAAACCCAAAAAAAAGGGAAAATTTGGGAGAAGGCTAAGAGTAAACACCTAACACCCAAATCTCGACTGAGGCTCGTTCCTCTACTTCAAAATTTCAAAATTCATGCATGTATGGACCTGACAGACGGCCTTCTGCAAGATACGGAAAAATTAGCAAAAGCGTCGTCTGGTTTTTTAGAAATACAGGTAGAGAAAATTCCTCATTCTCTTTTAGCGAAAAAACATTTGGGTTGGGATGGAATTCTTAGGTCTGGTGAAGAATTAGAGTTCCTACTGCTTACAAAAGACAATCTTCCCTCTCAGATAGATGGAACAAAAGTAACTCCCATCGGAAAATTTCAAAAAGCAAAAGGGAATAAAAAACCAAAGAGTCGCGTCAATTTTATGTTAGATGGGAAGATCTATAAACCGCAGGGGCTTGGGTTTTCTCATTTTTAAAAATTGAACCGCAGGCAAACACAGATTTGTATCTGCCTGCAATGAGATTAGTCTTCTTTCGAAATATCTGGTTCCCGAGGTTCTCTCGGTTCCCTAGGCTCCCTGGGAGGTCTTGGCCCCCGATTGGAGTTGTCTCTGTTACCAGAATGTCTTTTTGGTGGACGTTCTGACCTTTCTTCTCTTGGAATGCGTTCGTTCATGGAAGATTCAGTTTCTGAAGTTTCTGGATTCGAGTTTCCATTATCCTCATTTGGTCCGTTCTGCTCATGGTTCGGGCCGCCAGGTCTTCTATGCTTTTTTCTCGGAGGACGTTTCCTATTGCCTTCTTTCTTTCGGTTTTGTTGGCCAAACTGATGGGCATCCGGTTTTGGTCTTTGCCTTAAAGAAATTTCCCAAAAGAAAGCTGATTGAACAGCAGGTTCATTGTTTTCGGATATAGCAACTATCTTGTATACCATAAAGGCATCGTAGAAGTAATCTTTCTTTTTGAAGAACGAATTCTGACGTTCCTTTTCATCATCTGTAACCTGGAATCTTGGCTGACTGATAAAAATCTTTATCAGATTGTCCTGCTCTCGTTTCGGGATACCCATTCTTTCAAAAACAGGTTGTAAAGCCTCTTTGATATTATGAGCCACATGGCCTTTTTCTTCTTCAAAAAATTCACGAACCAAATCGTAAAAAATTAATGAGTAAAAAATTGCAGGAGTCATCTCCTCTCTTGCCGACAACAATTTGTCTGTTATCGCCAAACGTTTGCCAAGTGGGGTTTCTAAAAAATGCTCTCTCCACTCAGGATCGGTCTTCTTCAACTTTTCAACTGGTTCTTTGTAGAGAACTTCTAAAAGATGATTTTCGGCCAAACCTTGAAAGATAATGGAAGTCTTCCAAGTCCGGAACATCTTATTGTATTCTTCCAAAAGACGCGCCGTAGAAGATTTTTCCATCTCAAGTCGGTTCTTCTTGATAGCTAGTTTTGTCTTTTTTTCAATATCCAATCCTAGAAGAACGGCAAATTTAACTGCACGTAACATCCGAACAGGATCTTCTTTAAAACTAATATCCGGATCACCGATGACACGAACTATTTTTTTTTGTATGTCTTCAAATCCACCAACATAATCCAATATAGAATCATTTTTGGGATCGTAAAACAAGGAGTTAATGGTAAAGTCGCGACGTGCCGCGTCTTCCTTTGCTGTACCGAAGGAGTTGTCTCGTTTGATCAGATAATCGTTGTCTGCTTTGTGTCTTTCCAACCGGTGTTCTGGCAAAGAACGAAAGGTAGAAACTTCAATGATTTTTCCTTTAAAAATGATATGGACAATTTTAAATCTTTTTCCGATGATTCGGCAGTTATTGAAGACCCTTTTGATTTGGTTGGGAGTCGCACTTGTCACAATATCAAAATCTTTTGGGCGTTTGCCCATAAGCAGATCACGAACCCCACCACCCACTAGATAAGCCTTATAGCGAAACTTGTTCAGACGGTTGATGATTTTGATGGCATCTTCGTCGATATTGGCTCGTCGGATGGAATGGGATTCTCGATAGTATCTCTTTCCCTCGGGATACATCAAAAAGGAATCGACAGAGTCAGCTTTCTTTCTGAAAAGAGAAGTGAGAAATTTAAACATATAGGATTCATCCACTTTCCCGTGAAAAAAGGCATGGGCAAGTAAAAATTGGCAGAATACAAGAGCTTGGCAGAAACTTACGTCACAACAGCCTTTGAAAGGCTTCAAATCGCCTATTTGCGATGGAAAAAAAAATACGGCAAATGGAAGGCCCGGACCAAGGAAAAGGTGAGCTTTGTCCTGATTCCAAACGATGAAAAACCTGCCTTTCAAATCGAACTTTCTTTCGGAATGTTGCTCTTTCTCTTTGGGATTTCCCTTGCCTTAGTCCTTCTTTCTCTCTCTTTCCTTCTCTATTTTTCCTTCTTTTTTGAACGAGATCGGAATCTGGAACGAAAAACAGAGACCCAGCTTGTCTCATTTCTCTTTTACGACCTCCTGTCTCTGGACCTGAAGGAATCTGTGGAAGACCTGGAATCTAAGGCGGAAGCACTGAACCTACTTGCTTGGGACGAAGTACCAGAAAAAGAAATGATCACACAAGACTATCTACTCAAAGAAGAATTCTTACGTGACCCTTCCGAACAAGATAGCAACCTACGTCTCTACCAACAGGTAGTGACCACCTATACAGAGTTTGGTGTTAAACTCGGGAATTTAGTACCAAGCTTCCAGAACGCCATCGACTATCTTTCCATGCGAGAGAGTATTTTTTATTCCATGCCAAGAGGAAGACCTCTGAAACCAGGAGTTGGTGTTGTTACTTCAACTTTTGGATACCGTAGTGATCCATTTGGAATTCTACCAGTTGGAGAATACCATTCGGGGATTGATTTTGCCGCGGGAGAAGGAACACCTATCTATGCAACTGGTCCTGGGGTTATCGCTGTTGATACGGCTGTTGGTGGGCTTGGAAAATCAGTACGAATCAACCATGAAAATGGTTTTTATACTCTCTATGGGCACTGCTCACAAATTTTAGTAAATCCAGGTGACCAGGTCAAACGAGGCGATAAAATTGCCTTGGTCGGTCAAACGGGAAAAGCAACAGGGGCCCATGTCCATTATGAAGTTCGAATTGGACTAGATGCCCCTCTTGACCCAGAAGAATATATCAATCTAGATTAAAATTTTCCGATTAAATTAAAATCTACAGAGTATTCCCCTGCTCCACCAACAACCAGTGCAAGGAAAAGACCGATGGCAAGGATATGAAATTCAAATCCCTCACCTTTTTGGTTTCCATTCCAATTGATAAAAAATCCATTTTGTCTATGAGCGAGAACTGCGGCACCTAACATAATTATGCCGATGGAAAGAGCCGCAAACTTAGTCAAAAATCCGACG
>JALOTI010000183.1 GCA_025457985.1 Leptospira sp. | reverse complement strand
AGTTTTTCAGATTATTTCCCGATTTATGCAGGATTTGAAAATCTCAATTGGGTGATTCAAAAACTGAAAGATTCAAATGCTTTTGTAATTTTGCCACATCCAAAATTGAACAATGTGTACACTAAGAAAGACATCCAAGAAATAGATGGCTTCCATGCAATCGAAGTTTACTCTCCGTTTGGTGATGATCCAAAGATTTTAGATGGAGTTTTGAGTCAAGGTCGTTTGGTTCATTGTATGGCAAACGACGACCTCCATTATTTTCCTGAAGAGAAAGTAAAAAACTTCAAACAACCATTTTGGAAGGATTGGATTCAAACTCTAGGTCACCAAAGAGGTCGTAAGGGAGAGAGTGGCATGCGATATGTGGCTATGGAGTTAGGTGTTCACTCCCAGTCAGCTGTTCTAAAAAACCTCTTTCAGGGAAACTACTTCTGTGTGAAAAAATATTTTAGGGATGCAGATGATCCAAATCCACC
This sequence comes from Leptospira sp., assembly GCA_025457985.1. Lineage (GTDB taxonomy): Bacteria > Spirochaetota > Leptospiria > Leptospirales > Leptospiraceae > Leptospira_A. The sequence continues at coordinate 5,251 of JALOTI010000183.1, read as the reverse complement.
TAAGATCATAATTCAAAAAGATACAATTACTGTTGAGGGTAAAGAAAGATACCTTGAAATCCGAGTGATTGGAAAAGAGGGAGAGATTTTACAATCGTCTCCCGATACAAACATAACTCGCTACAATCTAAAAGCGGAAGATGAATACATCCGACTTGAAATTGTAGCACTCACAGGTTCGATTCTCTCCAATGCAATTTACCGATCTAATTAGAGAGATTTAAAATTGAGCACATCTCCCGAAGCGCCAGCTAAACCATCTAAAAAGTTTTTACTTGAATATTCATACACTTGAGCCGCAGGTTTTCCCGCTCCTAAATTGGTACCTGCATCTATGGCTGTCCGAGCAAACGCTTCGTTTACGCTCATAAACCCAACCCCACCTGTAGTTGCACTTGGGTAGTTGGCTGGTATTTCGGATTCTGGAACTCCATCGCGAACAAATCCGTTCACATCGAATAAACCAAAGGAAAGTTTAGCTCCACTAAATGAAAGTCCGCATATCGTTTCAGGAAACCTAATATTTCCAGCAAGTGGCGAGTAACTTGCCTTTGCCGTAGTGAGAAACGGACTACTGAAATTTTGCATATAGGCTAGACCATAGTATATCTGATCCCCACCTCCACAAGCTGTCCTTAGATTCTGAAGGGCAGTTGTTTGCGAAGGAGCTATTGCAATGAGTTTGCTGAATTTGATCCTGACTACGGATCGAAAGCATAATTGCCTACCTTCATCCACTTCTGTGAGTATAACCCTTCCGATATCACTGATCCAAGACGCATTTTCAGGACCCCCACGCCAGGTATAGGTTTGAAACTTTGTTCCGTAACTTACCGAATCCATGGCAGTATAACTTTCAGTGATGACGTTTCCAACGTCCTTCCATTGAGGGTTATCAAAATCGCTCAATTTATAATAAATCAGCGCACCGTTATTTCCGCTCAGTGTGTCTGGGTTATCGAAAAACAACTGTATGCTGGGCGTTGATTGGGATGGTTTTGTGAACTCTACCAGGTTTCTAAATGTTTTATTGCCTGTATAAGCCGAAGAAGCAACTGAGAAGGGACTCGTTTGTTTGAGTCGGAGTCTGAGTCTGACTGGACCAATTCCTGCTAAGTTGACATCAAAGGTTTGATCCGTTGGGGCATCCGATCTGAAAAAGCCAGCATCCTTAGTTCCTTGGATGATACCATCTATTAGATTGGAATTCCCTCTTGCCCAAGTAGCTGACTGGCGCACGAATCCCCAAGAGTTGGCATCAGCAAACGTTTGTTCTACGCCGAATCGGAAACGGAGAGTGTCATTTGTAAGAGAAACCAATTTTTCTTCAAAGCTCAATCTTTGGAATTTACTGAAGTCTGAAACTTGCAGACTGATCCCAAAAAATAGAATGAGGTAGATACAGTGTTTTAGTTTCATTCTGCAATACCTTTAGGGATACAGATTGTAAATCCTGATTTTTTACCAGAACAACCACCATTGTCTTGCGACAAAAATGCTAAGAGTAAAAGACCAAGAGTTTTATCTTCATCCTTTTTGAAATAAGAACAATTAGATATAAACATTAGAAGTAGGATAATTAGTGTTGTTCGTTTGCCCATATCCCTAAGTATACAGGCAAAAAATTATTTTTTCAAGGCTGAAATTTTGATTTAGTTGGTAGAAATCAAGAACTCAAAATCCGTTTTGGGAGATTCAAATATGCTCTTTGCCACCGAGAGGGGTGTCACATCCGAAGATTTTGTGCCAGTGATTGCCTGAGGCATAATTTTATATAAGTTGTCCTTCCCATTTCCCAACCGAATATCCTTCCATTCTTCCTTTGGGGTAAAAACGCGAACCGTTTCCTTTTTGGACTGCGAGGATTTGAAAGCGATTCGAATGTCAGGTATAGTCACCCGTTCCCCTTTTTTTAGATAGTGGTTCTTTTGGAGGGAGTTTGGGAAAAGAAGAACAGGTTCATCCTTACCATTTTCAGGCAATACGACCACATAAACAAATCGATCCTCACTGGATTCCAATTCAAAACGAATCGGTTCTCCAATTTTGTAGTTGGATTGGACCGAGTGCAATTGAACGGTTGCTGTCTCAGAAGTGTGTGGCATTTGTAAAGCAAGCTGGATATTTTTCCGATCCAACATTTGAACAAAGTCATCCACCAATGTCTTGGTCAATCGGTCAGGCAGACCATTTTTGTATTCCAATCTACCTGTTGTTACATCGATAAGTGAAATAGAAGTATAACCTTTATCTAATGAAACCAACGTTAACTTGTCGATTTGACCGAATTTCTTCAGTTCTTGTAAAGTGGATGGATCGGCATTTCCATTGCGATCAAAACTAAAATCAGAAAAGGAAATTCCTTTGAGTGAAAAAGCTACTTCGCCGCGATTGGTTTTGGATACTTGGCTTCTAAGATAGTCTCTAAGTTCGATGGAATCCTTTGAGTCTTCGCTACTTTCAATCGCAATTTTTAAAACAGGATTAGTTGGCTTTCCATCATAAGAAAAAACCGCTAGAGTAACTAATAAAATCAAAAGTGAAAGAATTCTTCTCATCAGTCCGTCTCCTGAGATTTGAATTGATTTAGAATTTCGCTATTTTTCCTTCGTTGTTCTTTGTATCGTTCGTAGTTTTCTTTTTTAATTTGTTTGAATTCGGCAAAGATTCTCATTTTTTCTTTCGCAAACTCGTTTAATATCTGTTTCTTGAGTTTGTTACCTTGGCTTACGATTTCTTCATTTTCGGAAACTACTACTTCATTTTTTGAGCCATTTGCAGTGACTCCAACGGATCCTTCGTTTACATAGACCCCTGTATTCAAATTGATTTCGTCGTCTTCTCCTTCAGAATTGGGAGTAGCCACAAGAAACTCAGTTCCCCTAACGCCTGCTACATAGCTAGGAGTAGAGACATTGAGCTGTCTCTTCTCTCCTTCTTCTTTATGAGCCTTAACAAAAAGTTTTCCACTGACTAGTTCCAGTGCTGTCTGGCTATTGTCTAAAAGCCGATCGATCTTGATTTCCGTATACTTGTTTGTGCGGATGGTTGCATGTGTGGCCAATTGGATTTCGCAACTGCCTTCTTCCGAAACGATGGTATCTCCTTTCTCGAGAATGGAACCTAGTTTTAAAGTCTCTCTTCCCGTTTTGAATCGGTTGGATTTTGCGTAGTTTACACCCTGGACAAAACTAACAACTGCCACTTCTTCTCCAAAAACAGACCAAGAAGAAACTATAAAGAGACAGAATCCAAGGATGATGCGCATTCTCTCTTTTTACCTTAAAAACCTGGTTTCTTACAAGCGAAAAAAAATAAAAAACTAATCCCTTTGGGGACCAAATTTCAATTCATTCACCTTGTGTAAACAATGCGAAAGTTTTGTCCGTTTGTGATTGGTTTTCTACTTAGTTACGAGTCAATTTTTTCTAAAGATGTCGTCCTTGGTTTGGAGGACTGTTTGTCCATCGGCCTTACAAACCACTACCTTTTATCCACATCTAAGGAGAAGGCAAAACTCTTTCCCTTACTAGAAAGAGAAAAGTGGCGAAACTACCTTCCCAGGGTAGGCATCCATTATTTCGGCACAAATGCAGATAATAAGAACCAAATCGATAGCGAATACCACGATCTACGAATTCAGATACAACAAATGATATATGATGGTGGGGATACCGATCGTGAGATCCAAAAATTTAAAGTACAATCTCTCATTCATAAAGAAGATTGGGTAGCAGAGTTTAATCTGATTCAGAAAGAAATTTCATTAGCTTACTTGGAACTTTCGAAATGGTCCATTTTTGAAAGTTTGTACGAAGGACATGCATTTAAGATCAATCAAGAAATCAATCGTATCCAAAGAGAATTCAAACTTGGTTTTGTTTCAAAGAAGGATTTAAAATTATATGAGATCAAATGGAAAGAGTGGGAAGACAAAAAGATTCGCATACAAACCTCCAAACAAATCGCGAAAGCAAATTTGATTCGGTTGTTGGGAGGTGCAGAACTAGGAGAATTTGAAATCCAAACTAAGTATGTTTTTGGTTTCCATTGGAAAAAAATTCCAAACAAAGAGGAATCCATTGAAATCAGTTCCCTATCTCCTATACGAAAATCTAGATACCAAATTGAACAGGCAAAAATAGACGAAGAAGCAAGAAATGAATATTGGAAACCCAAAGTAGTATTAGGTGGTTATTTAGGAAAAAATACAAACGATGGACTCCCCGTAAAGAACCAAGTCTACGGATTTTCCTTGGGAGTTCAGGCAAATTTAGGAAGTTCAAGTTTTAATGGCTCCAGTTTAGCGGGTGTACAAACGGAAGGAACGGGAATACAAAGAATTCCTGGATTTGGACCACAGTATGTTGGGCGTGGTGAAAATCTCTTTCAAAATGGAAACTTACAGTTGTTTGATGATTTTTCCCAAGCACGTAAAGAATTTGAATCAAAATGGAATCTAAAATCTGCAATTGCTCATGATAAATATCTAAATGAAAAATTAAGTTATGAACTTGTGGCCAAACAATTCAAAATCCAGGAAAGTTTGGATCTATATAAGCTCAATTGGGAAAAATATACTCAGATTTATGAATATAAAAGAATAAAAGAGAGCGAATATGCTTTGGGGCATCTTTCAATGTTGGATTATATGAAGGGTTTTTAGAATACTCCCATCTAACAGGTCAGTCACTTATCTCAAATAGTAACTATGATTTTTTGGGGACGTATGAGGTTTCAAATTGGGTCGAAATATTTCGAGATTTTAGTGATCATTTGAATTTAAATGTCGATTCAAAGGAACCAAATCTCAAAAACGTTTACCCTTACTTTTTAGATAAATAATTATGAAAAAAGTCACAGTATATTTGTTATTTAGTCTTTTATTGCAATGCAAATTAAAAGATGGAATTTTTGACGAAACCTTAGGTCTTTTGCAAAATTCAGAAGCACCTAAAATCTTATTACATTCACCCAATCCTGGACAAACAGACCTTAGTCGAGATTTATCAGTATACCTACTGTTTAACCAAAATATGAATATGGAATCTTGCACTTCTGCGTTCCAGTTGGAGCCTAAAATTGAAGGAAAATTCGAATACAATTCTACCGAATTGCGATTTTTGCCGGATAGTAAACTTCCATTTGGATCCTACAAGATCCGAGTCACAAAAGACTGTGAGTCCGTATCCGGAAAAGATTTAGATACTGTATATACTATACCTTTCCATGTTGGCCAAGGGAAACAGGC